>CAZGTJ010000010.1:2701-13084 GCA_964528545.1 uncultured Methanosarcinales archaeon | reverse complement strand
AACGGCGCCCAGCCCCGTGACTGCTGGAGGCGGAGTTATGTCCGGTGTTTTGAATGTATAAAAGTTATTTGAGTTGTTGTCCACAGCAGTATTTCCTGCAGGGTCGACAGATTCAACAGCAAAATAATAGGTTGTATCGCTGGTTATGCCGTTAAACAATGTCATCGAGTGCTCCTTGACATAATTGTCGTGCCTCTGCGTGTAGAAGCTTGAAGGGCTGACTCCATATCTAACCTTTCCGTTTGCATAATCCTCGGTGCTCCATTCAACAATTGCGGAATTTGAATTTATCGTCGAGACCCTTACATTTGAAATTGTAAGCCCAAAAACATTTGCAGTGTAAAATGGAAGCGTAAATATGAGCTGCAGTGCAAGCACTACAGATAATTCAAGCATTTTTTGCCTTATCGCTTTTTTAATCTTATCTCCGGCGCAGGAACGCTTTTTGAGTATGAATCAAGCCCTGAAACGAACAATGCTCTGTCATCCTCATTAGCTATCTTGTTTTCAACAACGTGGAATACGACTTCATTTGCATTTTCCAAGTCCTCTTTTTTTATGCTCCACTCTCCGGCATATCCTCCTGCAATGTTTTCATCATCGGCCACATAAATGCTCACATAATAAACGGCGTCCTTGTTTGCGATTTTTAATGGGAAGCCTGCTTCGGCAGGGTAGACTGCAAAGCTCTCGAATCCTATGCTTTTGCCCCTGATTGCTATTGATGCCCTTTCATTTGACAGAACCTCGCTCGACGCGGGATTTGACAACGGGTGCGCAACAATTTTGTAATTCTTGAATTCCTTTACCGGGTTCATCAATAAAACATACGAATTTCCGTCAATGTGGGTTTGCACGAACATTTTTGATTCATCATATCCTTGCTTGTTTCCCTTGATTATCCCATTGACACAGTACGGGAATCTTGATGTAAGCCCGGCGCTTGCCCCGAAGCTTAGCAAGTTTGTTTTTCCCATGTCGCAGTAAAATCTTCCGCAGACAAATGTAAGATTTACATCCCTTATTGCATCGCTTGTTGAATTGTCTATTGTAAAAATCGTAATTTCATTCTGCAGTTGGTCGCAGTATTCTTCCGATGTCACTTCCTCCTGCTGCGAATCGAATAATATGTTTCCGGTTCTCATCCTGTTTGGCTGGTTGTGGTCGACGTCAACTTTGAATGCGAAATTGAACCTGTAGGCCTTGTTCGTGCTTGTCTCCTGGTCAATTACGCTTGCAACGACGGGGTACTTCAAGTCATAGGTAAAGTGCCACATGTGCAGGCAGAAGAAAGACATCATGTCAGTTCCCTTTTGCGAGTTTGACTTCAAAATTCCGTTTTCGCTGGGGCGTGCATACATCTCAATGGGATAGTTGTCGTAAAGGAAGGAAACTTTCATGTTCTTGTAATTTTCTTTTGAGCCCAAATCCCAGACATAATGGTAGTTATAATACGACTTTGAATAAGTGTTCCTGCCGCTTGGGACCGGGACATATGCATTTGGATTAAAATTTGTGCCTTGTACTTTAACATATGGCAGGTTTGCCTGCAGCAGCAGCTTCATCTTGCTTCTTATGTCGTCAAGCCTCCATATTTTTGTGCTGCACGTTGCTTCTATGTCAGTTGTAGGTATTGCCCTATCCATAGAGAGCAGGTCGATTGTTTTCTGCTCGAAAAAGTATTCATTGTTTTCCCTGTCCATAATAAGCCTTGCAAGCTCAAAGACTTTCTTGAACCTTATATTTACGGTATTTTCAAAATTTCGGATCAAAGTCTTGAATTTTCCGCCGTTTCCAATAACCTCAACCTCGTACTTGACTAGAGTTTTTACATTATTGTCTGTGAATCTGATTTCCGCATCCGGCTTGCTCAATTCATTTATTTCAAACTGCCCGCTGAACGGCTCGAAATTGTTTATGCAGTTTTTCAGCTCGCTTTCCACATAACTTTCAAGTTGCTCTCTTGCAAAATCCTCGGTTGGAACTGCCTCGATGCCGTCGTGCCACCAGTAGGGCATCTTGAACCCGCTTGGAAATTTGGAGAGGTATGCTCTTGGAGAGTTTTCAATTCTTTGAGGAATGATTATGTATCCTCCGCTCAGCCCGATTAGCCCAAGCCCCTGCTCCGTGAGGGTTTTTACGCAGGCGTCGACATAAAACTTGACAGGGCTTGCTTCCGACGGAACAAAATCAAAATTTAAATTGATAGCTTCTTTTTTGTAAGCAAAATAGACGAGTCCCATGGCAAGTATGACTAGCGCGAATATCAAAAACACCGCAGCCTGCGCTGATTTATTTTTCACTTCCATACCTCTTTTTTTTAAATTTGATTTATCTCTCAATTTTACTATGCCTGAAGTCTTTAACTAAGCGTGTGCCGTGCTTTTGTTTTGGCGCGGGATTTTCAGGCACCCTTTATATCGATTGGAATTTGTTTTCATTTTTTCCTCAGCCCTTTTAAGTCGATTTTGTTAAGGTCGATTTCAACGTAATCCTGCTCTGTCAGATTCAGGAGTTTGACAATATCAGAAGGAACCCTGACTACAAGCCCGCCGCTCGTTCTTATCAGCTTTTTTGTGTATCTCATATGTGTTTTATATATGATTCATACCTTTTTATATATAAAAAGTAATGAAAATAGTATATTCATATATAAATTATATATGTTATTTATAAACATTTTGGTTATTTAGCCGCAAGCCGTGAAACAAGAGTCGAGACATAGTGCCTGAAAACTGCCGTTAGTGAAAGGATAATGAGCAAATTTATCGCAGGCCAATACGCTGTTTTCACAATCGCTCCAATTTGCAAGACAATGAAAATTAGCAATAAGAAAGATGCATAAGGGATTGCAAAATAATGTATTTTCATAACATTAAGCCTGATTGCCTGAATCATCGACTTTAGCGAGCGGCTTTTCATGAAAATCGTGTAAATCGTATTTGTAAGATACAGCGCAATTGCAAGAGAAGCCAGTGCTAAAGGATAGACGAGGTGCGGCTCAACCATTTTCAGAATCAGGAAAAAAATCAAAAACCAAAATCCCATCCAAATCAAATTCAAAATAAGGAATTTTGAAATAAGGTTCAGGGAAATTTTTGTTTTTGTTGTCATCGCCCAGATTATTCCCTTGAAAATGCTTGCAAGGAAAATTATTGCGGCTAAAAGAAGGACAAATGAAAGTATCATCGTTATGTAAAGCGCCCTTGCCCCGCTTGTCAGCTTCTCAAGGCCATCTTTGCCAATCGAAACAGGGTCATTTGGCATCTGGAAATTATTGACCGCTGAGTTTATTCGCGTGAACCAGAGGGAGAAAAGAAAAAAGACCGACGCGTAAAAAGCAATGTCAAGAAGCAAAATCAAAAAAATGCTCCAGTCGATTTTTTTCATCGAAGACGCAAAAACATCGTTGTTGAAATCCATGAAGCTTGTCTTCTTTTTCATTTTTAGGCCAGCATGTTGGGCTTTTTTATTTTTGAAAGGTGCTTTTTGTTGAATGTAGCCAGAGTACAATTGCTCACAATCGATGTAGCAGCTATAAAAATATCCCTGAAATCAATCGCTTCCCCTCCAGCTTTTAGCTCCTTGAAAATACCGCTTGCCTCCAAAGAGCACAGTTCGTCAAAGGCAAGCACCTCAATCCCATACAAAAATTTCCTGATTTCATCAAGGTTATTTTTTCTTTAATTTTCTTCAATTTTTCATAAACGGGGTTTGATATCATCAGTGTTTTTGCCATGGTCTGCATATACATATACATAAAACTTCCTAAATATCATTAAACTCGCTGGAGCCCTGGGATGAAGAAGTGCTTGAGCTTGCCGATGTGCCGGTTCCTGGTGACAAGCTTGTTGCTCCACCAGCAGATTGTATTGTGTTGCAAAGCTCGTTGTCGCTGATCTTCCACTTGTAAGGAACCTGGTCAAATTGTATGCAGACTTGGTTGTAGTAGAAAGAACTGTCCTGCACAATTGAGCTGCTCCCGGATTTTTTTACAGTTGACCCTCTTTTAAGCTCCTGATTTTCCCTGTACAGGCTTGCGGTTCTTTGTCCTTTCAGGATTACATTATACCTCATCTTTTCAGGGGCTTTTGGGTCATTGTCATAGTCGCCGTTTCTTATTGCGTAAGTGATTTTGTAAATATACTCTGGATTTCCAGTCTCGGTTATTGCAGGCTCTGTTCTTGACGCTTCTATGTGGGCCCCGACCTGCGCAAAGCCCTGGGGCGTCTCAGCATACGCGATTCCTTCTTCCTCCCCGTCCAAATAGGTGCCGCATATCTCGCTGCTCCAGTATTCCGTGCCAAGATACAATGTTGCAAACATCCTGTCGACTCTTTCTCTCCAGGAAAGCAATTGATCGTCTTCAATGAACAGGGTTGCATAGTATCCAAGCCCCTGGAATTGAGTCAATATCCCCTCAACATTTGAAAAAAAGCGCTGGGACGAGCGTTCTGCGTCTGTAAATCCTCCTTTTGCTCTGTCAGTCTGGTCTTTTGCATCTTCCATGAAAGAAGCGCTCGGGAGACCTATTGCCTTAGCTTGCTCATTTGAAAGCTTTTTGCCTGTAGAGTCGTACCAGTTTGTGCCTAGCGTATTGAATGGTCCATACCCGGTTTCCAGATAATAAGTTTGTACGCCACTGGCATATTCGTACATTCCTTCAAGTCCCTCTTTTGTTGATGGTACAAGACTTAATGTTCCAATTAGAGTATTGCTATTATCAAACACTCTTATATCTATATAGTTTTTTTGCCGGTCCTGCTTATAAAGAAAAGTCATTTTTTGGTCGGTATCAACGTAAGTGGTGACTTTTATTAAATTTCCTCCATTATCTTTGGTTACTTCCTGTGCACCAACATATTTAGCTTCAGGCACTAAATTTCCATTATTATCAGCTTTTAACTTGTAATCTTTGTATGTAGTGTATTCTGTTAGAGTAGATTTGCTTACGAGATCTCCGGAATTTTTGTTGTAAGTAAATATATTTTCCCCCATGACTGAAACTTTCATGCTCCCCTGCTCAAACCCATTCTCATATTTATCAATTTTTGTTATTCCAGCGTCGAAAGCCGCTTGTACCAATCTTTTTTCATAATTATTTTTTGCTAAACTATCCGCAGCTTCTTTACCAACTTCAACTTGTGATTTTCCATCAGGTGATTTATATATACTTTTTTCTATATACCTCGTTTCAGTATTGCCAACAATACTTCCACTCATTGTGGAAATCTTTATTGTTCCATCAGAATAAGTTGTGGTCTGTGTAGCAGCTATTTTTTCTTGGCTAGTCTGGCGGACTTCTACAATTTTCTTAACTGCGCCGGAATACTGAATTGTTGTAATGATTTCTTTAGTTACTCCATTAATTGTCTCTTTATCTTTTCTTTGGTATGCTCCATTACTTTTGACAATTTCGATAGTCTTTGCTGGTGATGCTTGTATTTTAAATGATTCCATACTCGTGGGAATCTCCAACCGTGCGAAGTCAAGATTTGAAACCAGCTCTGCTGGTAAATTATACTCGACATTATTTTGTTTAGTTCCTACTACTATTTTTTGCATTCCATTTTGCTGCTGGTAAATATTTGTTCGCAGTCCATCGGCAGTATAAACAGTATTAATAATAACATTCCCACCTTGGGATGCGGCTGGTTTAGACACTGCCGCTTGAGTTTGGCTTGAAGGCAAATCGAAGATTTTTCTTGTTTCTGGATCATATCCATGGCCCGCAGTGACAACCAGGCAATTATTACCGCAATTTTGTTGACTTTCAATTTCCCCATTGGAATTCACATATATTGTTTGTCCACCAGCAGTGACAATATATCCTGGTTCAATAACCCCGACATCTGCTAATGATTGAGTTCCTGTCGCCTTGCCAGTAATAAGATTTGCTGCTGCTTTTTCTTCATCTGCCCCGATATAACTGCCCGGCAATCCTTCAAACGTCTCATCAAATTCAACACTTCCGTCTTCATTGACAACAATCAATCCATTTTGATGATTTGCATCAGTGAGCTTGACATAAAGCGGGATGTAATTGTCAAAATGCTCGAGATAAAACACAAACCCGCTTTTTATCTGGTACCATCCGACATTCAGATACCCGAGCTGGCCGATGTCGTCAACATACTCGATTGTAATTGGCGGGCCGGAAATTTCATAATTTTCCGCAATCACGTTTCCTGTAAGTTTATTTTTGTAGCTCATGGTAGTTGCGACAACCGCAATCAATAGAATTATTATTCCAATAAAAGAAACAATTCCCCTTCCTGCCTTGTTTTTTGCAGCTTTCATTTTGTCAGCGGCGATTTTGAGTCTTCTTTATCATCGTCTTCCGTGTCCAGTCTTGAGCAGTAATCTTCTCTTATCGTGAAGCCTTCGTCAATTATGTTTTTTATTTGCCCTATTACTTCCCCTAATTGCGAAAGCAGCTTGAACCCTTCACATAAAGTCCAAGAGGATAATCTAGTAGCGGATTCTGGATTAGGACAAGTGGCCCAGCAGTAAGCACCTATTCCAACTCCAACAATCAGGAATGGATTTGAAAAAATATTCTTTACTATACTTATGAAATGGTCAGCAAGCGCAGTGTACGGAATCACCGCAAATATCTCTCCCGTCACATACTTGCATGTCGCATACGCTTTCTGATCCTCGCATGCGGTCAAAGGCAATCCGTCATTTCCAACCCCATTTTCGAGGCAGTCAGCATAAAGGCATTTTATCTGGCGATACTTGTCTAAATTATAGACAATTCCCGGAAGGCATACAAATACGGTAGACAAGACCAAGCTGTCCTGTATATTCATGTATCTGGTCAGACCACTTTGCAGCTCATCTTTAGTATGAGTTCCTCCTGAAGTCACGCTTTTGTAGCCTCCGGTAGACTTTTCTTCGACAAACTGCCCGCTTTTAACCCCTTCGTCTTTTGTAATCTCTTCGAAGTCCTGCGGCAAATAACTTGCGCCTGGCAATGAATTAATCTGTTTGCCAATCCATTGTTGATATGTTCCAATCACGGGAGTGTATTGGCAGTTTACGAATCTGCAAAACTTGCTGACAAGTTTATACGAGCTTTCACCGGCCTTTCTCATGCTGGTCTGAGCGTTGCAGCCTGCTATATTAACGGGCTTGATTGTTAATCCAATGGTTTGCGCAAACGGAATTTTATCGAGAGGGACTTCGACGGCGCCTGTAAGGAAGGTATAAACATTGTATAGCATTACAATGACTCCATAGAAAATTCCAATCAACTGGCAAATCTTCTTCGCATAAAATATGAATTTGTTCAACGCGCTGATTAATTCCCAAATGCCTTCTGCATCATTCTTTGCCTCTTCTATCTTGTCCTTGACTTCCTTGCTCATCTCGCCAAGAGGCAGGTTGTAAAATCCAATCTCCACGTTGGCTGTCTCAATTTCAGCATTTGAGGTTATTGACGAGCCTACTTTTGAATAAATGGGGATGTTGCAATTCAATTTTACCGAATCAACCTTGTAATCTGTCTTCTTCAGCGTTAGTTTAAGCACAGGAGCTGTGCTGCCTGAAGCCGTGTTGAAAGTCTCGACACTCTGTACAATTGAAGTGTCCCCTGTGCAGGACGCCTGCCCGATAAAAACAGTGGATACGGGCTGCGAGCCCATTTTCAATCTTACATGGCAGTACACTCTCTGGTTTATCAATGGCCCAATCTCCCTGTCCACATTCTGGGGAGAGCATGCAATGGTGTTTGTCCAGTAATTCGGATTGGCCTGCGCATTTAGCCCGTAGCTCTTCAGCGACTTTGTCACAATAAGAGAGTTTCCTGCATTGTCGGTGAAATTAAACACAACTGAGTTTGTAGCTTCAATGTCAATCTGGTTTGTGAGCCAAACGCACGTGTATTTTCCCGCTTCCACCATATCGCAGGAGCCAACAAGCTTGTTCGCGCCATTGACGAATTTTGAGAAATCAGCGATTGCAGTCAATGCCCCTGACTCTTTCACCTCTGCAATAACCCCTATCTTGTCGCCTACCTTAAAATACCCGTCGAATGCCTGCGTAGTCCCGCCTATCGGAGTCATATTCAAACTTACAATCTGCGGTGAAATGTCATCAACTTGAACTTCACGGGACAGAAAATTCATTGCCCCATTTCCGAGCACATCGGTTGTGTCGCCCCCGACCGAAATGGTTGCTATTCCATTCACCAGGTTCACATTATTCCATGTGCAGGTTATGAGCGAATCAATCAGGCACGAGCTTGCAGGAATCACGTTTCCGCTTGCATGCAGCAGCGCCTCATCAGGGCTTATTCCTGTAATGTCGTCGAAAATCGCTGTTACGGTATTTCCGCTTGACTTTCCGTATAATTTTCCGTCTTTTTCAGTGGGCATGAAAAGCGAGCTTGCAATCGGCCCCTGGTCATCATATGATAATATCTTGTTCAAGGTAATGCTTTCCCTGTTTCCAAAAGTGTCAGAGGCATTGACCACTATGGTTTTTACTCCAGCAGTTCCGGGATTAATGTCAATTGCCAACGTGCACCTATACACGTTCCCATTCACGCTATTGCAAGTTGCCTGGACATTTCCAAGGTTGTCATTTGGATTTAATGACGACAAATCTGCCCTTACAGAACTTAAATTCAGGTTGGGGGAAGTTACATTAATTCCTACATCCACCTGCACGATGTTTGGGGAAAATGTGTTAAGATTGATTCCCTTCCGGGATATAGAAAATGAATTGGATACAAATGAAGGCCCGTCTTTTTGCACATTGAATGTAACTGCAAAGTCTGCCGACACTTGGTTGAATTTATCAGTGGCCCTTGCAAACAGCGTATTTGGCCCGTTTGTGAAGCTTGATGAGCTTGCGGTGAACTGCCCTATTTGCGAGCAGCCCGTTGCTGTAATAGGGGCATTCTGTAATAGAGTATTGTCAAGCGTGAAAAATTCCAGCGTCTTTAATCCGGCGCATTTCCCGCTGCACGAAGCAGAGCCGCACGCAATGTCTGTTGCGTTGTAATTCACCGCAACATCCTGCTGGGATGTGAATGTGCTCTGCGTTGCGGCCAGCCTTATCTGTGGTGGCAGCGCATCAATTGTTACCGTTCCGGTCTTTGAGTCGTCTGGCGTTCCGTCATCATAAAATGAGTTGACAGTGAACGTGACAGAAGCTGCGTCGAAAAGCTGAGTTCCGGATGCTGGAAACCTTATAGCGCAGTCGTACCCGCTTTGGGATGAGGCAGAGCATGACGTGAATGGAAGCGCAGAGCCAAGCACGACTTGCTCTGGAGTTATCACGTCCCCGGAAATATCCACATTGGCATTTATGTTAAGAAAATCATTAGCCCTTGCGTACCCTTCGATATTATCTGCGCCCTTAACGCCAATCCTGTTTACAGCAGCGTTTGCGTCAGCAACATAAAGCGGAATTGTCAGCATCAGAGCTATCATAAATGATGCAGCAAATTCCAGATAATTTTCCTTATTCATTTTTGTCTACCAGCACAGCATTTGTATCACGAGAGTATCTTTTAACCCAAACCTGGCTTGCGCGCTTTTTCCAGTATTTTTTGATTTCGGTGCAGCCAAAAAATGCTTCCTTTTCTGTTGTTGCTATCCTGATGCTTTCCATCTTCATTCAAAGCTTGGCCATAGCGCAAGCTGGTATGATTTTGAATAATCCTCGATTTTGCCGATTTGCTCTATGTCCTCGACTTTTCTTGCCCGCTCCGGAACGCTTGAGATATCAATCGCTACAACATAAAGCACAATTGTTCCTGACTTCTCAAGATCTGCAGCATTTATCGTAAAGTTTAATTTTAATCCTCCTTCAGGAAACTTTTCCATGCCTGCTGTTGCCCTTTCCCCGAAATCAATTTTTGGTATTGTGTAACACTCGGTTTTTCCGAAAATTCCTGCCGCCACGCATCTTTTGTCTTCCGGAATTATTATTCTTTCATTTAGTATAAGATTGACATCGGCCTCGTATTTTCCGGGCGCAATTTCTATCTCGGTATCTTGCTTTGGCTCAAAGTTCGCAATTGATGAGAAATCAAGCTCTCCGGCGTCATTTGCCCTTGTTAACGCCACAAGAGCGCTTTCCTTTTCATTTAACCCGACTGGAGTGTTGTCAAATCTCCATCCCTGCTCGGTTTTCACAATCCTCTTCTTTTTGACAACAAGTTTTTTCGTATTTATGGGATTCAATTCCGCCTTCAAAGCATCCTCCTTCCCGATGCTTGCATCAAACTCTATTGATTTTCCGACAAGCCCGTCTTTAACAAAGCTCACGGCCCCTCCAATTCCAACAGGGAACTGCTCAACTAAAATTCCATTTGCATTTGTCGTTCCAATAAAGCAGCTCTCGTCAAGCAAAGTGTAGAAAACCTGC
>CAZGTJ010000010.1:0-2691 GCA_964528545.1 uncultured Methanosarcinales archaeon | reverse complement strand
ACCTGCACATCCGAAACAGGCTCGTTTATGCTTCCGGATTTTTGCGCTATCACTGTTACGTTCTTGCTTGTTCTTGAATCGCAAAGAAGCGATCTTTCTGAAATTTCGGCTCTTTCAAGGGGAACAAACTCCGATGGCATTGGCTTGTTGTTCCTTACATTGCCTTCCAAGAACAAGTTAAATTTGTAGCCCTGCCCGTTAAGCGCCTGCGGGTCTGTAATCTCAACGAGAACCGGAAATGAGATGTCATAGGCAAAATTGTAGCTTTGTATTCCAAAGAATGAAACAAGGCTGTTTATGGAGCCCGGCACGCACCTCTCGCCGTCGCAGTTCAGGTCAAAGTAGACCGGCCAGAAATCAAGGTATGTAAACTCGGCTGCAAGATTTTCAAAGCTGGAATTTGCAACAGGAATAATGGTCGAGTCATAAAGCCTCTGCTCAAGGCTTGTCTCAAACTGGTTTCTTTCATAGTTTAATGTCCCATCTACCTGAAATAACGGCACATACGAAGAGAGCATTCCTGTTATTTTGTTTTTTATCTCGCTTTTTCTCCACGTAGTTGTGCTTCCAAGCTTGAATTGCATATCGGAAATCGGAGGCAGCTTGCTCTTGTCAACCCCGCTGAATGCAACAACAAGGTTCATTGCGTGCTTTTCAATAAATCTATGCCTTTGCTCAAGGTTTGTTATTTTTGTTGCAAGGTCGTATATTCTGTCAAGATTAACCGGAACTCTTGTGTAAAACTGCTTCATGCTTGCCTTTACATCATCCTTTTGCACGTCAAGAGGGTATTCGATTACAACTGCCACATCATTTTTAGTAATTACAACATCGCTTTTTAGCTGCCCGGTTTCTCTTATTCCATACCCCTTGTCGGCAAAAGAATTAAAATTGTCAATGCAGTCCTTTAATTTTGCGTTAACATACCTTTCCATTTGCTTTTCAATTGAGTTTTCGCCTGTCCTCAATTCAGGCCTTCTCGTTGCAAAAACACAATTTCCCCTGCAGTTGTTCGATGACTTGAGATAATACCAGTAGGGAATTCTTAATTCGGCATTGTCGGCAAAGAGCACCATATCGCCCTCTGTAGGATTTTTTGTTACGGCAAAATTTTCCCTGTTTAGGTTCCTGTCATCAAAGCTTACATAACCTCCTTGATCGCCGATTTTGGCAAGCGCTTCAGCGCTTGTTGAATAAAGGCAGTCAGCCACATACTTTTTTACGGGGTCGAGTTGCGTTGGAATGTTTTCCTGAGAAATCTTGACTTCAAATTCTGTGCCTTGCGAATTTTCTTTCGTGAACGCGAAAAACGCAATCCCCCCTATTATTATAATTACTGCAACTATCATGAATATGCTGACCTGCCCTTTTTTTTTACTCATCATTTTTTGTCCAGTTCCTGCAGCTCTTTCTGAATTAACTGGTAATCGTATAATTTTTGCTCCATAAGCTCGCGCGCAAGC
The DNA here is from genome assembly GCA_964528545.1 of uncultured Methanosarcinales archaeon. Classification (GTDB taxonomy): domain Archaea; phylum Nanobdellota; class Nanobdellia; order Woesearchaeales; family GW2011-AR4. The sequence continues at coordinate 1,228 of CAZGTJ010000010.1, read as the reverse complement.
ATTGATTTTTTCTTGCCTAATTTTTTTGAAACTCTCTCGAGAAGGTCGTTTATTTCTTTGGACACGGTAATTCGAATTTGTATACTCATTTTTACCCTAATATAGACTTTATCTATACTATTTATAGCACAACTATTTAAATATTTCTTTTACAAAAATCAATATTTATGCTAAATTTAGTATAAATTCAGGATTTTTTAAGTATTATTAAAACAATTTTTGCCTATATTTATACTTAAAAATGCATAAAAAATGTATAAAAATTTACAATACAATCCAAAAGTTATTTATATACAATCCCAAAGGAACTAGATATGGAAGAAAACTCCCCAGGAAAATGGTTCTACTGGGTTACGCTTTTATGGTTCACAATCAATCTTCTTCTGTTTATTTTTGATTTTCTCTTTGGCATCTTTCGCTTTTCGGCCTTTGATTTTTACGCAACCCTTGCGATCTCGCTCGAATTCGTTTTTTATTTTTTAATAATGGTTTATTTTTATTTCAAAAATTACGCAATCAAGCATTTTGTCCCTTCCGCCATTGTTGTTTTCTGGATATTGACTTTGCTTCTCATGCTTTCCACGAACGCAAACCTGAAAACAGCATCCGACATGATTGAATTTGCGGTTTATGTTTTTCTTATGGTATACTCGTTCAGGATGCACGAGGAAAAAATTTCAAGCCTGAACTACACATTTAAAATTGCGCAGCCTTGGCATACAGTCCTCTTGTTCGCCTTCATTGCAGTTCTGCTTCAGGTCTGGTCAGCAGGAATCATCGTAAACCAATCCTTGACCGGCAATTACAACGAAACATTCAAGTTTGCATCATTTTTGAATTACCCTGGGAAATTTGTCAACGGCATTATTGGAATCTGCCCCTTGAATGCCGAGCTGGGATTTTGCCAAGGAGCGCTTTTCTTTGCAGTCAACATTTTTTTATTCCTAATCATGGGACTTGCAGCCGGAACTGTTGCGAAGAAAGCTCAGGGATATTATTTGTAATCAAAGCGGCACCGGATGCATTTGGCAATTAATTTGGCAATGTTTATATATAATTCGCGAGCAGGATTAACCGATGGTAAAAAGGAGCGTAGTTGATTATGTCCGGGACCTGATACAAAGGGGGCATAATATCGGGGCAATTAGAGCAACCATGTTAAAATCAGGGTACTCGAACAAAGAAATCGACGAGGCTGTTTCGGAAGCATACAATCCGACAGTCAGGC
>CAZGTJ010000009.1:0-13100 GCA_964528545.1 uncultured Methanosarcinales archaeon | reverse complement strand
CTTGTCTATTTGTACAACTTCAAAAGTTCTTCCATTTTTACTAAATACCGGGCGCCCGCTATTTGTAATCACATAAGCCTTGCCTTTACTGGAAAATACAGCATAATTATTTGGAAACCCATGCCCTCTTGTTTTTCTTAAGCCTGTTCCGAATCTTCTTTTTATTTCTTCAAATAACTTTTCTTCCTGATTGTAATGGTTCTCGTCCACTGTCAGCAGGCTTTCACTCGGCACAATTCCAATACTTAAATCAAGATGGGAAGGTCTTAGGCCATTTCCGTCCATGACTCTGATAACTTCTTTGTACGGAGGCACGAATATCACTTCTTTTCCTCTGAACATCTGCTTGAAGTGCTCTGAGTCCCTGATTCTTTTCTCCAAGTCAGGCATTATATCTTCGGATACCAGAACGAAATTATTGCCAAAAATATAGTTTCCGTTGTGCGCGACTCTGCCAAAGTCTCTTTCGGCTATGTACAAACCATTGTTTCCCGTGTACGAATCATGCGGCCAGTTTAAATCGGCAGCATATACCTCCATTCCTGTTTTCCCCAGCGCCCTGCCTATGCTTTCCCTTTCTTCCTGCTGCGATGCAATCTTGTTGCGGCCAAAAATCAGCTTTGGATTTTCAGGCTCAAAAACTATTCTGTCTATGCTTTTTGGCTTTATGACTCCTATAGTTTTCATGCTAAAGAGTTCAGGAATGCTCTATTTTTAAATCTTTCGTTTTTGACTACTAGAAAGTAACTACTTTGGTAGGAAAGATAGGGCTTCTCTTGTCGATTTTTCAAGCCTGTCGTAAATCTCCGGATTTCGCAACCGAAATTTATCTAATTTTTCTTGTTTTTTTATGCTATAGATGTTATGGGCCCTTAGGAAAAAGTCGTCTAGCAAATACTTGTCCCAATTAGATACTTGAAGCTGAACGTAAACTGTAGAATCCGATACGCCTGGCATGTTAACCCCTTTAGACGGTCTGATAAGATATTCCTTCGCATGCAGGCCCCTTTTCCTTTCCTCGCCGTTTTTTGGGCTTTCATAATCTATGTATTTAATTGACTCCCACCCAATCTTTTTTATGAATTCGTCTACTTTTTTTCTTAGCAGAGGCTCTTTTCCCATAATAGTTCTGCCTGAGCCAAATATTTTTAACCCTGCCATATCGGTGATGTAAGGATCTCTCAAGAGTTCTGCATAGAAATCATTTAATTTATATTTCGCCTTTGCCCAACGCTCAAAAGTTTTATTTATAAATTTGGCTTTCATAGACTCGGCAGTTTTCATCCTCTCTTGCCACCCCCCCAGCGCGTAATTTGGAAAATCCACGCCTGGAAAGGCTCTTATCCATATGGCCAAGTAATCACGAGGGACGCCTTCCATGGCGATAAATGGATTTTGTCCGCTTCTTTTAGTAATATTGTGGTGCCACTGATGTGTGAAATAAAGCAAAAGCAGGATTCCAGCATCCACTCCATTTATCTTTTCAGACATATCGAGGGTAACTCCTTTTTTCGCTGCCTCATAATTCTTATTTTTTATTTTATTTATTGCCCTTTCATTCGCATTGTATATTTTTCCCATTTTTTTGTCAAGTTCTTTTGGCTTGCCGTCAAGAATGACTTCTAGCATATCAAAAGCATTCGTCCCGGTGCATTTGGTGAACCCGCCTTTTCTTGGTTCGAGCGCAAGAACAAGGTCGCTTAATTTCGCCAGTAAATTTCTTCCATGCGCAAACTGAATTTCAAGAGCCGTAATCAAATCACTCCTTTGGCTCGACGACAACGGAGCACCGTTTGAAGCTTCAAAATCCCTGAAAGGGTCGGCCAGAAGAACAAGAATTTGTGATGGAGCCGAATCCATCGGGTAATCAATAATATGCTCTAGCGAATGCATTTTAAACTCAAAAGCAAGATTCATATGTTTGCTTATTAATTTTTTGGCTTATTTCAGCAGGTCAGCGAGATCTTTGTCATCCCTTAACTTTGCCTCCTCTTTTTTTGCCTCATTGTACATGGCTACTCCAAACATATCCTCAAGATTTGGAAGCATCCTGACTCCTGAATCCATGTCTTTAATTGTAAACCACTCATGCTTTTCAGGATCAAATTTTTCAGGATCGTCATAAAGTATTATCGACCCATTGCTTTCTGCGTGCCTATCCTTATATTTCTTAAGACTCGGTATCTGAATTTGCAACACTCTTGCATCCTTGTATGTCTGTAGCATGCCTTCCGATGTTGCGTCCCTTTCTTCTATATACCTTCTCCCCATCACGTCAAGGCGCGTAAGCGTTAGAATTGCATCACCGGAAGTAACTCTTGTAAAGAAATCCCTGCTTCTTTTCTTGGCCTGCACCTCCATGTCAATGTTTGGCTTTTGTGCAATTATTTCGGGCCTTTCCTCAAACTTTTGGATTGCCAATCTAAACATTTCATGGGCGGCATCAATCGCCATATCCCTGCTGTGCCTAGCCCATCTTAATAATTCTATTAACTCGTCGTCTTCGCTTTTACTTATTTTTGCAGCATACTTGTTTCCAGTTTTTTCGTTAAAGTAATGGGCCGAAGGAATTGTGCCAAATGCAGTCTGCACCATCATTGAAGGAACCATTTCCTTTGGATTTGGGTTTGCTCTTCCATACTTTCTTATAAGGGCTTCTCCAATTGTTGAATCCCCGAATCTTGCCCCGTCATTGTAGGCAAGCAGCAGCTGGGCAAGATTGGCGTCGGTCTTATATTCCTGAGTGTTTCTTGTCCTGTCGGCGAATTTTCCAATCTGCCTGCTTAGCATCTTGCCTAAACTTTCATTTCTTATTCTTCCAAACTGTATTCCCATCGATTTGGGATAAATGTTCTCATCTGGAAAACGCGTGAGCCTAAGAACATTATCTGCACCCTCCTCGATTGCCCCCCTTAGTTGCTGAACATAGGTGTCAGGCACATCATCCGGAATTGCGTTCTCGAGGTCCCTAATTTTTTCGTTTTTGTAACTATCACGTGTGTTGTCCAGGTGAGTTTTGAGATTGTCTTTTACTCTTTCATACTCTTTTCGTTGGGCAGGCTCTGCTTCATAGTGAGCAAGAACAGCAAATGTTTTCCATGCCTTGTAGAATTTTGCCACAAGCTCCTCGATATCATCGTGCCCAATTGTCGATATGTAGTTGCTCACGGTTGGCTTCACGCCGACAGCTTTTGCATTCTCGGCAGCTATTCTTGCAACGCTTGTTGGATGATCTGGACCCGGTAATCCACTGTGTAATCTTGGACCTGATTCTTTCCATATTTTATTTGAGCGCTCCGATGCTGCTGCAATTACTTCAAGCGAGCCTGGGTAGCTCTTAAAATCGTCAGCGCTGAAAAAAAACTGATCAACTACATTTCCAAGAACATAATCACCAATTTTCAGGACTATTCCTCTTGAGGTATCATAAACTTCATAACGTGGCATCTCAGTAACGATTTGCGCAGAGCCATTAGGGCGCATTTCAGAAGAACATCTATCAGAACCACTCATATATTTTATTGCTGCTCCCGCAATTCTTTTAAACGCGTCTCTCGCTTCTTTTGGCGACATTTTTACTTGCTCTCAATTACAGAGTCCCCACTCTATTATCCCTCTTTCCCCTCAAGAACCAAAGTTTTCCCGAACAATCGGGATAAGCTTTATTGCTTTAAAAATTTATCTTTTTTGATGAAACAAATTATTATGGAAATCCATATAATTGTGCTTTATTTTACTATACAGATTCTATGCAGATTTATTTTCGATAATAACAGTAATTCTGTTTTCTTTTTTTCTTGAATATCGCATAAATTCCCTGCTGAAATCAAACGAAGCCTTATTTGACCTCATTCCAAGCGTTCTATCTGAAGAAAAGGCAGTTTTCCTAAAAACAAGCTCGTGGCCGCTTTTAAATTCCTTGTTTAATTCAGCAAAAACTTCTTCTTTACCAATATCGGCAATCTCTGCTTTTATTGTGATTTTTATCTTCCCCGATTTTGAACTTTCAATGAATCTTTTTAATTCATCAAGCTTGAAATCGGCATTAACTCCAATTATGCAATTCCCTTTCAAGGTCACATCTTCGCCTTTTGTAAACTCAAAAGTTTTCTTATGCGTACCAAGAATATTCGGATGGCCGTATGCATGAAATTTGTAAATCATTTTAGCAGACTTTGCAGGTAATCTTTTTTGTATTTGAAATTTTTTCTTTTTGCAAGCTTTTCAATCCCGTTTACAAAATTGCTCCCATACTGCGCTGCCTGCTTTTTGCGCCATGCAAACTCTTTTTTTAGCCCCAAAAATTCTGCGGCCTCCCTTAATATTATTTTTTTCCCGTCTTTGCCTGCCTTAAGCATGGGGTGAATTTTCATTGCAGCCTTAATCAGGCTTTCGTCAAGAAAAGGCGCTTTTAATTCAACCCCTAATTGTTTTGCGATTGCAAAATCCCTAACCAAGTCGCGCTTCCACATCCCTCTAAGGCCGTTCCAGCATTCTTTGTGCAACGCTTCATAATTGTCTGCCTGCAGTGCTTCCTCATGGCGCTGATAGCCTGCAAATATTTCCTCGCTTCCAAGGCCCCCAAAAAGGACATTGTTTCCGTCCGCAATTGAAATTTTTCCTCCTGCATAAAGGACTGATCCAACGCTCACTTTCACGATGTCCGCATCATTAAGAATTGCGACTGCATTTTTGACAACATTCTCAAGTTCGTCAAGGCTCAGGTTTTTGTGCTTGAAATTGAATTTATACTCGTCAGCAACTCTTTTTGCCCATTCTATGTCATCAGAGCCTTCGATGCCGACAGTATAGCAGGTAAAATCACAACCCAGTTTTTTTGAGATAAATGCAATCAATGAGCTGTCAACGCCCCCGGAAAAAAGTATGCCGAATTTTGGCACAATCCTTTTTTTCATTGACTCCAAAATTGCATCGGCAACATTGCGCTTTGCCCTTTCGTTATTTGTCTCTAGGTCGTCAAAGTCATTTTCCATTCTATTGATCAGCTTTAGCCACGATTCTTCCGAAACCAGCTTGCCGTCATTCACAACACCAAGAGTTTTTGTCATGGAATTTGTTTTTCTAGTGTTTTTAAAAATGTTTAGTTTTAATCGGCTTGACAGATTAGAAACACTTAAATAACCTCGTTTATTTATTTCCTGAATGGCAAAAGAGCAGATAAACAAGGACGAGCAAATTGGATTTCACAAAGGTGCGCTGACAACCCTTGCAAAGGAGCGCGAAGAGCTGCTAAAAATCCTTTCGATTGTCGAGCAGCTTATGAGAATGCACATAAAGAACCTGCAGGATTTGGGAGTCAACCTTGAGCCCCCAAAAGAGCAGAAGAAAAAGCTCGAGGAAGGGCTTAAATAATCACGCCTTGCCCAATAATTTGCCATACAATTCGTTAAGGGGCTTGTAGATCTCTTTTTTCTCAGAATAATCCAGCGTTATATATTCTTCCCTTGCCTTTGAGTAAATCTCCTTTGCTTTTTTCATGTTCCCCTCGTCAAAACAATGCTCTGCATCGCCCATCAACCCGAGAATTTTTTTCATCTTTTCATTTTCAAGTATCCTGATTTTTTGCCCGTCGTCAAAAAATTCCTCTTCATTATTTCCCTTTCCAATAATTCCTTTTATCTTTTCCTTTAGCTTGGCATTTACCTCAAGCCTTTTTAGCTCTCTTTGCCTTGCTTTCTCGATTCTTTTTTCCTCAATCTCCTGCCTTTTTCTTTCTTTTTCCTGCTTTCTTTCCAGTTTTTTGGCCTCAATTTGCTGCTGCAGTATCTCTTTTTTCTTTTGCACTTCAAGTCTTTTGGATTCAAGCTGCTCAAGCCTTCTTTCCTGCTCCTGCTTTCTGAATTCCTCTTTTTTCCTTTTTTCATCCTCTTTTTGCAGTTTTAAGGCCTCAAGCCTTGCTTTTTTCTCCTCAATAATCCTTTGCTCCTCTTCCTCATTTGCTTTTTTTTCCTGCTGCTTTTTTAGCTCGGCATCTTTTCTTAGTTTTTCCTGTAGCTCCTTTTCTTTTTGAAGTGCTATCCTCTTTTTTTCTTCTTTCGCTGTGTACAATCCCAATTTGTGCAGGAGCCCAAGAATTCTCCTTTTCCTCTCTTCAGCGCGCTTTTTTGACTCTTCCTTTCTTTGCAGGCCTTCTTTTTCCCTTTTTATGTGGTTGTTAAGATTGTAAATGTCCATCAGCTTGTGGTATGCCGGCTTTTTTTCAAGGTCGGGCAAGTGCACATAAAGGTCCCTTGCCTTAATATACGATTCATGGACTTCATCATAATCCTTTTTTGCAAAGGCAATTTTTGCACCATCCGCAATCGAGAAAATCTGCCTGAGATTTTTGCTTGCTGTAAGGGAAGCTTTCCTAACGAGGCTTTCTTCCCCTGCCTTTGATTCCATCTCCTTTAATTTTCTTAACTCCCTTGCGAGCTTTATGTTCTCCTCAATCTCTTTTTCCTTTTCCAGCTTAATTCTCCTTTTTTCCTGCGGTGTCTTGTAAAGCCCGATTCCATGCAGCAGATTTAGGAATGTTTTTTCCCTTTGCTGCATAATCTGCTTTTGAATCAAAAGCTTTTTTTGCTTCTCTTCTTCTATCTCCCTTTCAGCAAGCGCTTTCTGCCTTTCGGCCTCGAGCCTGACCCTTTCTTTTTCCTCCAGCCGGTGTTGCTTATTTAGCTCAATCTCGGCCCTCTCCTCATGGGTTTTGTAAAATCCAAGGGCATGCAGAAAATCCATTAGATTTCGGGCATGATGCTCGTGAGCTCTCAGCGTTTCCTCAGGAATAATTCCTTTGCCCGGCACATCTTGCATTTTTTGAGATTCCTGCCCCGCTTGTTTGGCTTCTCTTCTTTTTTGCCTTTCTTCTGATATTTTCCTGTACCTTTCAGCAAGCGTTTCAAAAAGCGGCTTTTTCTCCTGCGTTGCTATTACAATTGACTGCTCTCTTTGCCAGATGCCGGAGCGAAAATAGGAAATTACGGAATAAATCATCACGAGCATCAGCACAACTATCAGCAAAACAGTAATTATGGAAATGCCGGCACACAAGTAGTTGTTCCTGCAAAATCCGACAAAATCAAATTGCGCTTCCGGGGCAGATACATCAAAGAGATAGCTAGCAGTTCCAACTGAATTCCCATACCTTATCTGTGCAGCAAAAATGTAGTTCCCGTCCTTGAGGTTTTCAGGAATCGGAATTGTTTTGAAAAAAGAGGCCTGGGTTTTTATATTGACCTTTTCATTTTCCTGGAATACTGCATTTCCGTTTGTGTCTTTTACAAAATATTCCAGCTCAACGTCTTGGCTTTCAACGCTCTGGAGATTAAACAGCTTGATTTCAACTTGGGCGCTTTTGCCCTGCTTTGCGTCCTTCTCCGATACAACGGGATTGAGGTTTATGTCAAAGAGGACATTTTTTGTTTCGACCTCAAATATTATCGGAAGCTCTCTTTGTATGTTATTTGATGATAAAACAAGCCTGCCGACATAAACTCCAGGCTGCTGCTCTATGCCGTTTCTCGAATCAAATGAGCTGAAATTAAGGTTTAGTATTTTTGTCTGGCCGGGCTTAAGGGCAAATGAGCTTGAATCAAGTTTGATCAAATCCTCAAGCCCCAGAATATTTGCATTTATTCTTGTCTCATGCCCTGATGTGGCCATTACGCTAAGCTGCTTTTGTATGTACTCGTTTTGCTTTACAAGCACTTTCAGGAGCACATAATCCACATCAAAATCGTTTATTGATTCTTCCTCACTTAGGTATTTCTGATTTTGTATTGCAAAAAGGAAGACCCCTGAAAATAGCACTATCACAAGTATGAGTATTACGGCGAACAGCAAGTCGGCAGAAGCCCGTCTACCCTGCATAATCCACACCCTTGCCGAAACTAAAAATATGCGGAATTACTGCAAAGTTCATTTTATACCTCTTTTTTAAGCTCCATTTGTTGAGGATGCTTTAAATATATTTCGATGCTATTGGCGCTTTTTGCGATGCATCTTCTTTAAGTGTAAAATATCTGCAACAATCAAAACCAAAATCATACCAGCGGCAAGTGCAAGTGCCATTACAAGATTAAACGCCTCTGAGTCAAGCGAAACTGCAAATATATCGCTCGAAACAGCAATCTCGTTTCCATATCTGGCTTCTGTAGCGACAATGTAGCTGCCAACACCAATGCTGGAAGGAAGCTGGAATGTCTTTGCATAGGAATTCTGCTTTTCAACGCTTAAAGTGTCAAAGTCCTCGAGGATTGTCTTTCCGGCGCTGTCCTTTATGTAATAATTAATTTTGACATTAAGCTTTTCTGAGCCTGTGTTTAGCATTGTAATCTGGGCCCTGATTTTTCCTCCGGGCCTTACTTTTTTGTACTTCGAGGCAAGATCGATTTTCAGGTCAAGAATTGTCTGCTTTGACTCAATGTCAACAGCAATTGGGACTTCTTTTCTTATTTCATTTGAATCAATTTCAAGTTTCCCAAGATAAGACCCTGTCTTCCTTGCAAAAATCGTTATCTCTATCTCCTTTGACTCGTTCGGGGCAAGCGTAAAACTTGAATCAGACAATGCTGCAAATTCAATCCCGCTCAATTTTGCCTGGAAATCAAGAGAAGAATTAAAGGCATTTCTAACAATAATTTTCTTGGTCATGGTTTCTCCAAGGGCAATTTCTGCGTTTATCGAGTCAGCATCCAGCTCGAAGTAAATTATTTCCTTTGGCTCTTGGGCTTGCGGGGCTTTTGGAATTTCCGGCTCATAATAGCTTACCGGTCCACCGCCTCCGCCAGAGCCTCCTGAGCTTCCGGAGCCTCCTGAAGGAGGAGAAGATTCGGTTTCTGCAACTATAACTATCTGATCCGACTGGTTCTTGTTGTTTGAAGTGTCATTCACAATTACACTGAAATTGATAATATCTCCTGCTGATAATGAAATTGTGAAGTTCTGCGAGCACTGGTCATCAGCTCCTGCAGCAGATTTGTTGGTGTATTCTTTTGCGCCTGTCTGATTTATGATAAACTGGCAGAACGATAGAGCAGTTTCATCAGTCACATTTGCTGTCATGTTAACTCTTTGGTTTAATGTAGGTGTTGAGTCATCCAAAGACGCGTTTATTCTTGGTTTTGTTGTGTCAATCACAGTTATTATTGTGTCATTTGCCCTGAAATTGTTGCTTGTATCGTTGGCTCTTGCCGTGAAGTTTATCACACAGCCACCTACACAGCTTACAGTTATGTTCTGGCTGAATGTGTCTTGGGTTCCGCTTAGGCTGAAGTTGAATATTCTTGCAAATCCTGTATCGTTGACTATTATCTGTCCAAATGACAAGCCAGTTTCATCTGTTGCATTTGCAGTCAGATTAACTACATCATACTGCACTATGTTGACTGACTTGTTCAATGTCGCATTAACTATAGGCATTGTTGTGTCTGATGTTAATGTCAAGCTTACATTCAAGAATTTGCTTCTATTGATATCCAAGCTTAATGAATTTGAATTATAGCCAGTCAAATTAACTGAAATATTATATGGCGTGAAGCAAGTTATATTCACATTGCTTCTAACATCTGTGCAAGTATCCAAGTCAGTTGTAAAGTTAACAGTTCCATTCTGTGTGTATTCTGTTACAGTCAAAGTTGTTACATATCCGCTTGAATCTGAACTTCCGTTGAATACGTTGTTTGCGAAAGAATCATTGACATTGATTTCTGCATTTGGAATTCCTAAATTGTTAGTGCTGTTGGTTATGTTTATTGTTAAATACCATTGGATAGTCAAATTATTTTTCTCTTCTGGAGCTGCCGGCCTGTATGGGATGAATACAACTCTAGATTTGTTGAAACTGACGTTCAAGAATGTGATGTCAGTAACGTTGGCAGTTAAAATAATATCTTGATAGTTTGGTGCACATCCTACGGAGCAAGGAATAATTGTGTCGTTTGTAAATGTGTTAAACCTTGTAGTTTGTCCGGGGGTTTGACCGGTTATGGCAACCCCTACAGCCAATGATGATATTCTGTTGTTGTAAAAGGTGTTGTTGTTGATGTTACTCAATAGATAAATGCCATATGAACCATTAGATGAAGTTATGTTATTATTGGAAATGGTATTATTGTAGGAAGAGAGTTGCAAGAAAATTCCGCTTCCTTTGCTGCCATTTGACAAAATTGTATTGTTATACAGGTTATTACTATGGGAAGTTAATACATATATCCCATAAGAATTACTTCCATTAATTATTATAATATTGTTATAAACATTATTTCTATTTGCAGTCGCCGTTTGGATTTGAACACCATATAAAGAATTAGACATTATAGTTATATTGTTGCCACTTAAGTTATTATTGTAACCTGAAACTATCACTAATCCTGAGCTTCTTTCTAAAGTTAAATTATTGTTGTACACATTGTTATTATAAACATTATTTACGAATGATACCCCCTCAGCACTTAGGGAGATAGTTTGGATATCATTATCGTAAACCGAATTATTGTACACGTCGGCTGTTAAAACCACAGCATCGGAAGAGCCCCCTATCGTATATATCGTATTGTTATAAAATACATTATTACTGGCATTTTGGAAATACCTCAAACCAAATGCAAATCCTAACGCAGAGCCCTGCTGTAAATGACAACTTCTTATCGTACTGTAATTGTAGTTTCTGACATCTATGCCCGCTACAGAACCAACCGAGCGAGAGTAATTGATAGAATACCCCTTACAATCTAAAGTTATGTTATTTGCAGACATTAAGAAGCAATTTCCTTCACTGTCTACATTGTTATTTAACTCATAGATTGTACCTGGAATTGTTAAATTACTGCAATTACTTAATAAATAATTTGAAGTGACAGTCGTCATTTGCTCAATTTGATTTTTGTTATTTGAGGTGTCATTAACTATAACTGAGAAATTAATAACATCTCCAGCACTTAAAGCAATAGTAAAGTTCTGCGAGCATTGGTCATTTGTTCCTGTAACTGAAACATTAAAGTATTCATTAAATCCAGACTGATTGATTATGAACTGGCAGAATGACAATCCAGTTTCGTCTGACACGTTGGCTGTCATATTTACTCTTTGGTTTCTGACAGGAGTGCTGTCATCCAAAGAAGCGTTTATTCTTGGCAGAGTTATATCTGGCTGCGTTTGTATTGTTAAGCTAACGTTCAATAATTTGCTTCTATTAACGTCAACGCTCAAATTAGCAGTATTGTATCCAGTCAAATTAACTGAAATATTATATGGAGTGAAGCAAGTAATGTTTCCATTATTTTTTAAATCGGTGCAAGTGCCAGTGTCAACATTGAATGTTGCGCTTCCATTTTGGGTGTACTCTGTCACAGTCAAAGTTGTAACATAACCGCTTGAGTCTGAGCTTCCATTAAATATATTATTACTGAAAGAATCGTTGACATTGACTTCTGCATTTGGTATTCCTAAATTATTAGTGCTGTTGGTTATGTTGATTGTTAAATACCATTTTATAGTTATATTCTTTACTTCAATTGGCATGGCCGGGCTATTCGCAACAAACATCACTTTTGATTTATTAAATGAAACATTCAAGAAAATATTATCAGTAGCATTACCGCTTACTATAATATCGTTATAATTAGATGAGCATGCAGACAGGCATGGAACAATAGTATCATTGGTGAACATATTATTAGTCAATAAAACATTTTGAGTTCCAGTTCCATTAATGACCACTCCAGCGTATGTGGATTGAATTGAATTGCCAAAGAAAATATTTCCGCTGGCATTCTTGTTTATGAACACTCCATAAGAGCTTGTGTTAAACGCGCTCAAAGTGTTTCTATATACGGAGTTGTTCTGGAATGACCCTGATGCGTAGACAGCTGCGCTACTGTCGCCAATAGCAGTGATATTATTGTCATATAGCGAATTATTCACAACCTTATTTATTGCATAAATTCCATAAGATAGGGTGTTGTTCATGTAAATTGAGTTGCTGAATATAAGATTGCCGCTTGCATTATTGTCTAAGTAGATTCCTTGTCTTGAAAATGGAGAGTATACGCTTAATATTGTTATATTGTTGTTGTAAATTTCGTTGAAAAAAGAATTCCCAAGATATACTCCAACACTGGTTTGTGTTGCTAATATAGTGCTTATTCTATTGGAGTAGATGGAATTATTTTGGGAATTTGTTATTCTTATCCCATAAGTCGTAGAAGCAATTATGGAGCTTGTTAAGTTGTTGTCATAAACAAGGTTTGTGTTGCCTTTTAAATCAACACTGTATCCAGATGTGCTTGTAATATTATTATTATGGACTTTATTGTAATCTCCTATTATTATTGTTCCAACAGCGGAGTCGCCCGTAAGCCTTATGAGATTTTCAAATACATCAGTCCCGCTAGCAATAAGCTGAATTCCGTCTCCAAAGCTTCCGCTCCCCGATATTATATTATTTGAAATTGAATTATTATTTCCTCTGGCAGTGTTTATGGATTCTCTCCCAGCGGTCAATACAATGTAATTTCTAGATATGTTGCTGTTGTATAAGCCCGCAAAATCCAATCCCTGTGGGAGCGAGCCATCAACATTTATTGTGTTATTTGTAATAGAAGCGTTGTATAAGTCACCAATCGCCAATCCAATGCCATCGCTGAATACACCATCTACTCCTATTGTATTGTTGGAAACTACAAGTCCGCTTAGATTTCCTGTCAGGCTTATCGCTGTTCCAGAGCTTGCAACTCCAACAGCCTGGCTTAATGTGCATCCTCTTATTGTAGTTTCATTATACTTGTTAATTGACACCCCATTTCCAGAACTGACTTGCGCATAAGTCACTGTGTAGCCTTTACAGTCTAATATTACGTTATGGGCCAGAATATTAAAGCATGTCCCAGCAGAATTAACGTTTCCGCTCAAATTGTACTGAACGTTTGGAACGTCCAAGTCCTCGCATTGCGCTATAGCCCCTGGATTGGCAACCGTCACTATCTGGTCAGTTTGATTGACATTATTGCTTGTGTCATTGACTATTGCTGTGAAATTAATCACGCCTCCGGATGGCAAGGCAATAGTAAAGTTCTGCGAGCATTGGTCATTTGTTCCTG
>CAZGTJ010000008.1:7563-13334 GCA_964528545.1 uncultured Methanosarcinales archaeon | reverse complement strand
ACCCCCGAAGCAGCCTAACGGCTGCTCGGGTTATTAAGATTTTCTACAGCACCTTCTTTTAGATTATTTTTAAATAGAACTGGGTATACCTATAGTCATGAGGCTCTTTATTGCAACTGACTTTGGTGAACTTAAGGATTTTTTTTGTAATATTCAAAGCCAATTTCCAGATGCAAAGCTGAAATTGACTAAAACTTTTCACCTGACCTTCAAGTTCCTTGGAGACATCCAGCCGGATATTGTGGAAAAAGTCAAAAGGCAGCTATCCAAAATCAAATTCAGCCATTTTTCCGTAGCGCTCGATTCGATTGGCATCTTTCCAAATGAGAACTATATCAGAGTTGTCTGGATTGGAGTAAGTCCAGATAAGCAAGCGATTGATTTGCAAAATAAAATTGATGATTCTCTAAATGATTTGTTCAAGAGGGAAAGCAGCTTTAAGCCCCACATTACTTTGGCAAGAGTCAAGTCTGTTGACGACAAAAAGGATTTTGTCAGAAAGTTAAGCGAAATCGGAATAGAAAACAGGAAAATAGAAGTCAAAAACTTTAAGCTTATTCAAAGCATCCTGACTCCGCAAGGGCCTGTCTACAAAGACCTTGCTGTCTTTAATCTTACTTGATTGTTGCAGCAAGGGCGATAATTATTCCCAGGATAATCGCGGCTCCGATTGTAAACACTTTCCAGTCATCCATGCAAATGCGAGATCAATTTCACATTTTAAACTTTGCGATGTGTTTTTTGTTCATTCTTAAAAAACGCAAGCTTTAAATATGTCCTATCTAATGTAAAATATATACTAAAGAACATATATCGTTATTGGGGGCAGGATAAATGCAGAACAACAAAGAAATATTCAATGTTTTTTTCCGTGAAAAACCGGCAATGATGCTTATCGAGCTGAAAAACGCAAAAGGAGAGATTTACGCCTCTTCAATTGCAAAAATAGTTGACTGCACCTATTCCCATGTCGTCAAGATTCTACAGGAAATGCAGAAAGCAGGCCTCGTTAATTTCGAAAAGCAAGGCAGGTTAAAACTTCTGTCTTTGACAAAAACAGGCCAGGAAATTGCAGAGAAAATAGACGGAATAAGGACAATTTTGTGAAGTTATACCCTAATTTTGATTCATTAATTTCCAAGGCAAATTACTTCTGTCCACGAATTCGCGGTGCACGTTCCAGTGGCACTGCAAGAGCCTGTGCCCCCATCGAAGAGAACGTAGGAGCAGGTGGGCGCATTCACACTCCACTCAGCTGCAGTAGTACATCCACCGCATCCATTTCCGGGGCAATTATAAGCGCTCCATTTTCTCATCAAAGAAGCGCTTCCAGATTTGCAGACGGAATTTGTGCCGGTTGAATGCCCCAAAATCACGCCTTGCCCAAAGCTTATATTGCCTGCAACCGCTAATTTTTGCAGCGGGTTAGTCGTCCCGATTCCCACTCTGCCGTCTGACCTGATTGTGAACCTTGAGCCGACTGCTGAATCGTATACCTCAAAATCTCCAGCAGTTAAAACTTCACCCAGTTGATAGGTCTTACCGCCAATACCTGTATTGGTCAATTTGAGCGTGCTTGGGTTGCCAGCACTAGAGCCGGAAACTTCCAGCTTTGCCTGCGGATTTGGAGTTCCGATTCCGGCATAGCCTGACTGCATAAACGTTACCTTGTCATTTCCGTCATCCCCCCTGAATCTTAAATCGCCATTATTATTTTCCAAGTACAACTGGTATCTTTTTCCAGCGTCAGTTGCAACTAATCCCCAGCTGGTGTGCCTCAGGATTAATCCATTCTTTCCCGCAACATCAGTCAATGAGTTTGGGGTCCCGCCCTGGCTTTCAAGCACGCCATAAACTGTAGCGACGCCCAGATTATTTTCTCCTCGGGTATGCTGGTTCACTTCTAGCTTGGAGTTTGGGCTTGTCGTTCCAATCCCAATGTATCCGCTTGTTTCTACTCTTATTTTTTCGCTGCCTCCAGCCACAATCGCCAAATTGTGGGCAGATAATGAGCCCATTGTCATATATGCGGGGCTTCCTGTCCAGCTTAGAAGACCTTGTCTTGCCGTGTCCCCCCATCTGACTTCGCCATTTACGTCAAGTTTGTGAATTGGATTTGGCAAACCGATTCCAACATTGCCTGTGTTTAAATTGTAAATATTATTTCCGGATGCTGCCCATTGAGAGCTGCCTCCTGCTACACTGCTAAGGCACTTTAACCCATTCAGTTCGGTGCAAATGTCGTCAGAAGCCCTTATTGTGCCAATCACATGTATTGTGTGCTGAGGGTCTGTATTGTTGACACCAAGCTTGCCATCATTAATCGTAAGATTTCCGCTCATCCTGTAGTATCCTGGGTTAAACGTTCCAGGATAAACCTCATTTGCAGGATGCCCAAGAATAATCTGGGCGTTGACAGGGTGCAAAGCTATGATAAACAGAACAATAATCAAAAACCATTTTTTCATCAAAAGCCCTCTTTTTCCAAATTTATTTCACTTCTCTTATTTAAGCTTTATCTCACTCTGCAGCAGATTTTCCTTGTAAAAGTTGAATTCGTGCATCCTGCAACGATTGCATTTTGCGATTTTGATATTGTTGCCGCACAAATGTTATACCCTTTTTCCAGGCAATCTGAGTCAGTATAAATGCATTCCATCGTCCCTTGGCTTGCAGACAGGCACAAGTCCTGCGGATAATTTGAATAAGTGTTTTCCTCGACATGGGCATTTGTTGCAGCTGACAATTTTAAAACTGTAAAGCCGGTCAGGCAATTATTCCCAAATGTGTACTCGGGGCTGCTGCAGCAAACCTTGTAATTATAATTGGCCCCCCCAGCAAGCTCTGCATGGCCGCCAGCCGCAGACGATGCTTTAAGCAAAACCAATCCACTGCACCCTCCTGTCGTTACCTTGCACATTGTTATGTTATCCGACAAGGACTCAATTTTTCCTCTAAGAAGGCCCTGAATTGTATGGGGGGTTTTTGACTTGCTGTCAGTTGCATAATACCTCATTTCAACTCTAAGCTCGACCTTTTCAGAAGGCTCATAGCTATTGCCGCTGCACGCAAAAACCGTTATGTTCTTTTGAGAATCCTTGGACCAATAAAACGGATAAAAAGCCTCGCAAGAAAAGGACTTGTCATTTTCGCTCCTGACAGCGAGAGAAGTAACATAGATTTCCTTTCCGAGATTGTTTTTCATTCGCAGCTTGACTTTGTCAGACTGCAGTATGAAGTCCTCGCACCCAAACTGGTTTGTGAAGGCGCATTTCGAAGTGGAAAATTTGCTCATGTCAAAGGCCCCGAAATAGAAAAGGGCTCCGATGGCGATGCCCATTGCCAAAATGGCCCAAGCATAAGTAGTTAGAAATTCCATCGCTTCCTGAGCCTTCTTGTTCATCAAAAACCCCTTTTTCAAATTACTATTAATGCTTCTATAAAAACTTTGTTCAAGAATTAAACTCAATTAACTTTTTCCTCAAGAGCGTATCTTGCAAGTATTTCCTTTGCCTGATGAATAAACTTTTCTTCACGCTCTGTTGGAATTACCGCCCCTGCTGCATTCTGATGGCCTCCGGATTCGGCATTCCCGATATCGTTGATAATTTCCTCAATTATGTTTCTCAAGTCAAGATTTCCGTGTACATTGTTCGTAGTTCTCAATGAAATTTTAGTGTTTCCATCAACCGCCCTTGCCATTGACAGAATAAATGTGTTATTTGCCATGACATTTGATTTTGAAAGAATGGATGCAAGCGTCCCAATCATTGTTGACATGACTTTTTCCTTTGCATTTATTATTACAAATCCGTCCCCCCATAAAACATCATCCGTGAACTTGTTTTCATTGTACCAGCTTAGTGCATTCACAATTTCCTTTTTGTAATCTGTAAGGCTCCTGATTGCCATTTGCTTTATTTTTTTATCTCCCAAACAAGCCCCAATTCCGTATGAAGCCCTTCCAAGCCTTCCGCACGCATTAAGAAGTGTTGCAAACTCCTTCGCATCCCTTGTCGGGCTTTCTTCCTCTTCGTGCGGCAAGATGTACACATCTCCAAGCACATCATCCGGCTTTGCCTCATTCAGCCTTTTCATGATTATTCCCGTAACTAGTTTTTTCATGTCCTCATCATCCAGATGAACTATCTTCTTCCATCCGCTCCCGTTTTTTGGGTCAATCCCTATTTGGTAGAGGAACTGTATCGCCCCCGACTCAGAGCCTGAAACTCCCGGAATGTACGGGTCGGTGCAGTATTCAAGGGCCTTGTGAAGCGGCTTTGTCTGTGCTCCAAAAATCCTAAGCCCTTTTTTGACTTGTATCTTGTTATTTTTGATAGCAATATCAAGAATTTCCTGATTTAACCTTAAAAACCCGTTTTGCTCTTGCAAGTCCCCGACTGCGCCTATTATTGCGATATGCGCAAAATCTTCCATTGCACTGTTGACTGCGCTTGCAAATCTGAAGACAACACCCGCCCCACTTATTTCCTTGCCTCCGTCAATTCCGCAGGTATGGGGATTTACAAAAACAATATCACCTACTTCGGGATTTTCAGTGCCATGATGGTCCAAAATGAAAACCTTGCGCTCTTTCAGAATTTCCTTTATATCGCTTAAGACTCCTGAGCCAATGTCGGTGAAAATAAATATGTCATATGGTTCTGTGGCCAGCTGCAAAAGGAGCGCTTTGTTTAGCTGCTGGACAATTGATACGGAGTACTTGCGCTCTTCCAGGTTAAGAAGCTTAAGCATTATTGCGCCCGCGCTTATCCCGTCCGCATCCAAATGGCTGATTACCCTTATCACTTCCTTCTTGTCAATTTTTTTGAATTCGCCGGCAGCGCTTTGCACCTGCTCATTGAATTTTTCATAAGAATCCATCAAACCACCATATTGTACGTCATTCCGCTCGTTAAAGCGTGTATTGTAAAAACGTGCTGTTATTAAATATATTGTTTTACTTCCCAAACCTCCTCTTTCTTTTGTTGTACTCTTCAATGCAGTTAACCAGGTCTTTTTTTGTAAATTCCGGCCAAAATTTGTCAAGGAAAATCCATTCCGAATATATGCTTTGCCATGCCAAGAAATTGGACGTTCTCATCTCTCTGCCAGGCCTTATGACAATTTCCGGCTCCGACTGGAGGTAAAGATTTTGCGTTACGAGATTTTCATCAATTTCCTTTATGTCAACTTCGCTGTATTTTGCCTTTTCCGCAATTTTTCTGACAGCATCTACAATTTCCTGCCTTCCCCCGTAAGCCAATGCAAAATTCACGGTGAACTTATCATGCTTCCTTGTCTTTTCCATTATCTCGTGCATCAGTTTTTGCATATCCAAGGGAAACATTCCGACCCTTCCGATAACGTTGATTCTTATTTTATCTTCAAAAATGTTTTTCCGGTGCTTCATATTATTGAATTCGCGCTTGAATATGTCAAAAAGAAATTTTACTTCCGTCTTGTTTCGATTGAAATTTTCTGTTGAAAAACAATAAAGAGTGAGCTCCCTTACCCCAATCTCCCTGCACCACTCCATCAATTGCTCGAGCTTTTTGATCCCATACTCGTGCCCAATCCACGGCCTTAGACCAAGATTTTTTGCATACCTCCTGTTGCCATCAAGAATAATTGCTATGTGTTTTGGAACTTTAGAAGCCATGCTTTCTGGAAAGCCGGATTGTTTAAATAATTTTAGTTTCTCCCTATCCTAAACAGAAATAACATCCCCATTGTCATGCTGACAATTGCAAACGAGAGCGCAGAGCCTC
>CAZGTJ010000008.1:0-7553 GCA_964528545.1 uncultured Methanosarcinales archaeon | reverse complement strand
CCTCCAAGAATGTCAAACAATGTCAACGAGACAGGGCTGCCGACAACATTTGCTGTCACTAAATTGCCATCCTTGTTAAGATAAAAGAATGCCGCAAAAAGAAAGGCACTTAGTGCAATAAACATTGCTCCTATAATTTTAGCCATTTTGCTCATCTTTGTAATATTTGCCGAAAATTCCTGCGAACACCTCGTGGGGAACATTAATCCCGGCTTCGATAAATGCCCTTGCCAGCCTTTTTCCGTCGTGCTCTTCATCTCCAATCGGCTTAAAATCCAGCAGGCTCTTTAAGGTACGGCCGCACAAAAAGCCGTTGTTAATGGATATTGCAGCATCCTTTCCATTAATTCTGATACTGCCTTCTTTTAAATCTATTGAAAAATCCGCAGGAATTTCCTGTTTTGCGGACTCCCACTCGATAAGCATGTTTATTATTTTATTGTTACTTGCATTCTTTGCGAATTCTTCCAATCCCATATCTATACTTTTTGATTTTAGAAAATCGGCAAAATCTATTTGTTTTTTTGGCTCGAATCTAAATGCCCTTCCAATGTACCCTTTGACCTTTTGCCTGCTTGTTCCTTTTTTCCATTCATTCTCAACTAAATACACGTACTCTTTTCCCTTGATTTTTTTGACACGGAAAAACATTTTATTCAATTTTGGTTGTTTTATTCAATGATGACAACTGAAAGCTTTTTTTGTCCATCTAAGCCGTGAGGAGCACGGCTTTAAACGTGCGCTTGCTCCAGCGAATGACAGTGAGGTTTTGGCGGAAGCCATTGAATTTAACATCAGGTTCAGTTTGCGCCGGCATCTCTATTTTGTATTTTAGCCACTAAAAGATACCATTTCAGTTAGTTAGGCACTATAATTTATAAGCTTTTTGGACTGATTTTAGACTTATTTTCATATATAACTTTAGAATTAAGCGAACTTCTAGAACACTTGGCTTCCAAGACACAGAAATTTTTAATTTCCGATATTTTACCTTATTTCCTTGACAAATTCCTTGACAAATTTCTGGTTGGTTTTCTGAAGCCTCTGGACAGCGCTTAAAAGAGCATTCTTTGGAGCAACTTCCCCATCTGTCTCAACAATCATCTGTGGCAGGCTTATTTGAGGATGCCTGACACTATAAGTTGCAATCTTTACATGCTTATCCTCATATAGTTCCTGCTTTAGCGCGTTGCACAAAGTGTGGTCTGCCCCTTTTATCTCAAGCATCATCTTGTTTTTTTTGTCGTCGATAATTTTTATTTCCATTTTTTGATACGCTTAGGATAAATGAGTTGTTTAAAAATCTTTTTATTAATCACTTTGGCGTTTTTTCTTGTTTGTCGTCGATAATTTTGCCTATTTTTCGAATCTTATGCAGCTTACTTTGATTCTGTGAATTTGCCGACGATGAAATAGGTAAGTTGCCTTCATGGGGAACACAAAATGCCATTTGTGCGTTATTTTGAATGATTTTTTGGTCGCAAACTTCTCTAAATAGGCTAAAGTCTCACTTTTATGCAGGCTATACACTATAGGCGCAATTTTAAAGGCCTTCTCAAGGAACTTGACGTCCGCTCCCTTGCTTTTAGTTCCAAATGGGGGGTTTTGGATTATCACTTCTGCCTGCCTTCCATCAAAGTCTTCAATGTCCATAAGCATAAAATCTGCCTTTCCTAGTATATAGCCCTCACTCTTCAGCTTTGAGAAGTTAATTTTCGCCTTTTCTAGGGCACTTTCATCAGAATCTATAAAGAAAACCTGCCTTGCACCAAGCAAAAGAGCCCCAAATCCTAATACACCTGTTCCACATCCCAGATCAGCAACTATTTTATCTTCTATATCTTTTAGATAGTAGGCATTCCAAAGGATAGAAGCAGCAATTTCGCTATCTGTAATATACTGCTCCTGGCACACTTTTGGCTCAAAAAACCCATCCAGCCTTGACAAGGCTATTGCCAAACTCGATTTTGACCCTATATTTTTGTTCACGAACTCTCACTTTTCATGAGTAAACTTCTATTTTTTATATATTTTTGCAATATTCAGCTACTAATTTTCCTATTATAGACTCGTTTAAAGCTTACTTTGGCACATTTTGCTCTATTTGTAGTTTTTCCTCTATTAAAACTAAAAGAGAGCCTAAAAACGGCAAATTTATGCCTTCCAAGCCTTTAAACTATACTTTTGAGCTCACTTTCCATATAAGAAATGTTAAAAATTAACCTTTTAAAGCTTAAATCGGGCTTTTTGGACCTTAACCTTACTATTTCCGCCTCTTTCAGGGCATAACTCCCTCATTTTTGCTTAGATATCAACTTTCCGGGCATTTTTGAGCCGATTTTGGCCCATTTCACTCCTCACTTTCTGTGAATAAACTTTTTTGGTCCATCATTTACAATATTAAAATAATATCCGTCTTCTTTTTTCGAGCGATTATTTTAAACCCCCACTTGCAAAAAATGGCTCAAAAAATAACGCTTTTTGAAAAAATTCTGCTGAATTTCACTGAAATTTTTCCTGAAAATTTTTAATTTAACTATTTTTTATTTAAATTTTTGGAATTTTCTTGCTCCAAAATGAGTCCCAAACTAGTCCCATTATAGTCCCAAAATAGTCCCACTCCCTGAAGTTTGACGTCTTATAATAGTCCCAAACTAGTCCCATTATAGTCCCAAACTAGTCCCATAAATGGATAGGTTTAAATAAAAGCTTGCTTTAAGCCGCAATATGTTTTGGCAAAAGAAAGAACCTTTGGAAAAAGCAGAGCAAAAAATAAACCAGATAAACGAGGTCGTTAGAAAATCTTTTGTCAACGTCAAAAGGGACACAAGCAATATTTTCCAGTGGATGAACTTCTTTTACAGGAAAGGAATGGAGCATGACAAAAGGCTCGAGGAGCAAGAGCGCGTTATTATCGAGCAGGATAAGAGGCTTGATGAATTGGAGCGGGAGATTTCTTACATGCCAAAAACAAGAGAAGAAATAAGAAAAATTGTTGACGATTATTATTCCTTTGAGACTCTTACGGGGAGAGTCAGGGATTTGACGCTTAAAGTCGAGGATTTGTCGCACAAGCAAAATGTGATTGAAAGAGGCATGCAAAAGGAGCAAATTGTCCAAAAAGCGGTTCAGCAGCCTTCTGTCGAGACCCCAAGAATTGACGATATACAAGAAAGGCTCGAAAAACTTGAGCAGAAAAAAGTTGCAATGAAGGAGAAAATAATCAAGAGGCTGACGCGAAATTCCAAGGACTACATAAAAGGCGTAATTGTTTCCTACATCAAAAAATACGATAGAATTTCAGCATTGCAGCTAAAGGATATAATAGTTGACGAGCAGAATTTGTGCTCAAAAAGCTCATTTTACAGGCTGCTTGAGGAGCTTGAGCAAATTGAGGAAATAGGCGTTATAAAGCAGGGGAGAGAAAAGCATTACATGCACAGGCCGTTTGCTCAAGTTTAACTTTTAATTTTTGATTAAAAGTTTTAATCGTATATACTAAACATGAATAAAATTAAATCAGGCAAAAATAAAATTCAAGCCATTTGACGACGAGATATTTTACAAAGTAAACCTACAAGAATCAGGCTAAATAGAAAACTATTTAAATCATTAGGTCAGAGAACTTCTTGCTAATTTGGGGGTGAACAAGATTCTGGAAAAGATCTTTTTTAGAGGCATCAATCTGGACATAAAAAAGTTGCACAGGAAAGTTGTTGGGGAGATACAAAAGATAAGGCACGAGCTTGATGAGCACTTGCAGGCAATCAATGAAAGCGCCAATGAGATAACTGCAAACTATGAATACACGTGTGGGCTTGAAAGAAAGTTGGATAAATTAAGCGAAAGACTGGACCAAATTCAGATGTATTTGGAAGCCAGCTCCGGAGTTTCTTTTGCAAGAAAGACGAATTTTGACGTCAAGCGCCTGAACAGGCAGGAGCAGGAAGTGTTTTTGGTCATATACACTCTTGAAGAAGAAAAGGGAGGAGTCACTTACGAGGATATTGCAGCAAAGCTAAGCATTTCAACCCAGCTTGCGGGCGACTACATAACCTCTTTGATTGAAAAAGGGGTCCCAATCCAAAAAAAGTATGTGAACCTAAAGCCCGTCTTGAACCTTAATTCCGACTTCAAGACGCTCCAGGCGAAAGAAAACATTCTGCAGCTAAGCCTAAGGGAATTCATTTAAATTTATTTTTCTTCTTTTGTTTTTATAGAAGGATTTAATCGCACAATTCCAACATGTTTTTATACTTAAATTTAAAAAATAAATCAAAAAGGTGATTTCGATAGGATTTTTTGGTATTGTTTTTGCAATTCTCCTGCAGGTTTGGAGCTTGCTTTTGCACTGGATTTCTATTTTAGCGGCGCCGCTGAAAGAATACGAGATGCTCTGGATTATTGTTCCAATCTGGATAAACTGGTTTTTCACCGAGTTTTTTGTAGAGAAGCATGGCACAACTTTTGGCAACGCAGTAACAAATGGAGTTATCCCTATTCTTGCGGCACTTGACTGGAGCCGGTATCTTTACAGGCTTCTTAGCGAGGGATTTATCATGCTCACCTTCGGAGTTGTCATAAAATTCCTCATGGTTTTTGCGACATTGGCTTATGGAATTTTTGTTATAGCCGCAGGAATAAGAATAAGGCAGATTGTTTTCTTTGTGGGAAGAATTAGATGGATAACCTACATTTTGCTTATGGTAACCCCGATAATTTACGGCGTCATCAAATTTGACTGGTACACTCTTCTCGCGATAGTCGTATTTTTTCCATTGTACTGGTGGGTGATAGAAATGTTTGACAGAATAACTCCAGAGCCTGCAGTTTATCGGAAAGAGCATAATTCATAAAATTCCGATAAAGCTTTAAACTATACCTTTTATTATGAATCATTAAAGATGTTCACAGAATCAAAGAATATAACAACCTTAAAATATTGGCAATTAGGCGGAATATTGGGAGCTTTATTCTTTTTTTTGTTATATTTGGTAGCGATAATAACTAAACCTAAATGCACTGACTTTTCATTCATTCCAATTTGTGTTGGACCAGTAGGTAAGTTATTGCTCTTACTGACTCTCCCATTGATATTTCTTTTGGAGTTTATTCCTCTTGGGTTAAATCTAACAGGACCAATTTCCTATGCTATAGCGATAATTATCTATGGTTTTGCAGTAGGTTCACTTCTTGGATTAATTGTTGGTAAAATCAAGCGTGGTAAAATTAAATTCGAATCTGATTAGCTCAAAACTCATAAGCTATCCAGCGGGCTTTTTACCTTTTTCAGCTGCTGCGTGGAAACTTGGGTGTATATCTGCGTGGTTGATAAGTCTGCATGCCCAAGTAATTCCTGAATTATCCTTATGTCAGTTCCAGCCTCGAGCAAATGCGTTGCGAAGCTGCTCCTTAATGCGTGGCAGAACACTCTTTTCTTTATCTTGGCTTTTTTTGCAGCATCTTTGACAACTTTTTGCGCCTGCCTTGCTGTTATCGGCCTTCCCTTCACAGAAAAAACATATTCCGAACCATCTTTCTTGTGGTTTTTAAGATAATTCTGAAGGCTTCGAATCAAGCTATCGGACAAAATTATGTAGCGCTCCTTGTTTCCTTTGCCGTGCTTGATTTTGCCCATCTTTTCTTGCAAATCCAGATCGTCAATTTTCAGGCTGACACATTCAGAAACCCGAAGCCCTGAAGAGTACATGAACTGCACCAGCAGCTTGTGTTTTGGGTTATCAGCAGAATCTATCATTTTCCTTATTTCATCCTTGGACAGGACAGTTGGAATCTTTCTTTCCTGCTTTGGCGCCTTGACAGCATTAAATGCCTGATTTTTCAAAATCTCATTAAAGGCGAACTTGACAGCGCTTAAGGCAAGGCTTGCGGATTTTGGCCCGTATTTTCGCTCAGAAATAAGGTAAGCGAGATAGCGCTTTGCATCATTTTCAGTCACTTCGCCTGGTTCTTTTTTTATGAACTCCAGAAATTTCCTGTTGTGGAGCAAATATGCGTCTACCGTTTTCCTGCTGAATCCTCTAATCCTGAGTTCTGTTTCGAGTTTCTCGAGCATATTTTTCAGCCTCTTTTTTAAGCAGAAATCCTATTTCCCAAAGCTCATTTTCCGGCAGCACCGTGTTGTGAATGATTGAATCTTCGTCAAAAATCTTGTTTGCAATTCCAGATTGTATTGCTGTGTTCAGCCTTATTGCCCATTTTTTAGAATCGGCTTCTGGAATTGCCGTTATGCATCTATCCGCATAATCAAGGGCATCATCCAGGCACAGAAGTTTTTCACTTCCACTGGCATCTCGGTATAAGACATAATCCTTCTGGTCTTTGCAAAAGTATTCCTGTATAACTCCAAATCTTTTCTCGGCTAATCTGACAACAGGATAATCAAGAAAGTTAACAACAGTATATTTCATAGCAAAAAGAAATGTATACTAGTATATAAAAGTTCCCTTAATGCACATTAAATGAACTTTTTTGCCACCTTATCCATTTTACGTATGAAAATAATACGATTAACCAACCGAAACCCCATTTTCGAGAATTTATCTAGCCTTTTTCTATGAAACTTACGTTTTTTCATGTAATTGTGAATTTTACATTAACGAAAATTCAATAACGAAAAATCCATTAAAAAATTAAAAATAATAAATCCAGCCACCTTCCAATCCCTCCGACCATCCACCCCAACGCTTATGTCATTACTTGCTAATAACAAAAAGCGAAAGATTTATAAGCGGACTGAACCCATATTCCAATATGTCACCTAAAAAGCGAGTTAAGAAAGTAGATTACAGTCCGCCAGAACCTGTTTCAATTACTGAGCCGCAAGTTTTTGATGACCTTATAGCAATATACTCTGTATTTAGGGATCAAGTTTATAGACCACAATCTGTTTTGCATCCTTCCTGTGCTTATGATTCTAGCCCATCAAGAGTTTTTGACAATGTTACATACGTGGATTTGGACCAAAAAGCAATGGAACTTTTCCGAAGATTTGGTCTAAAAGCGCATGGACAAGATATTAGAAATTATAAGCCAGTGGAGGAGCATGATTTACTAATTTTACTTAACCCTGCTATCCCCACTGAATGGGCTTCAAGACATTTAAAGGGTGGAGGTTACATTTTAACGAATGATTATCACGGCAATGCGTCTTGGATGCACCAACATCCAAATAAATTTGAGCTTTTTGGTACTATCGATTTTGTTGAACAAGACAGAAGAAGAGGTGATAATCGTGTAGCCGTATCTCGAAATCTTGAAGGATTATTTGAACCTGTTCAAGATGGGGAAGAGCTTAGAAGATTAAGGACACATGAATATGAATTCATAGCTCAATCATACCCACATATACTAAAGCAAATGGGCAAGAAGCCTGGAAGGACTTTTGAAGAAACATATAAGAAATTTCAACGCATGATGCATGAATCCGAAGAATTACCTTCAAAAAGAGATGCTGATAGGTACATATTTGTTAAGAAATGATTTTAAAAACTCCGTCTAATGCCTAACGACTATACACTCGAAAATGGGGT
>CAZGTJ010000007.1:7635-13481 GCA_964528545.1 uncultured Methanosarcinales archaeon | reverse complement strand
AAGCAATGGGGACTGCTGCGGTAAACGCAATCAAAGCAATTGGATATGAGGGGGCCGGCACAGTTGAATTTTTGCTTGATAAAAGCAAGAACTTCCATTTTATCGAGATGAATACGAGAATCCAGGTAGAGCATGGGGTTACGGAAATGATTACCGGAGTCGATTTGGTTAAGGAGCAAATCAAGCTTGCAGAAGGGGCAAAACTTGCCTTAAAGCAGGAAGACATTAAAATTGACGGTCACGCAATTGAGTGCAGAATTAACGCAGAGGACCCGTATAACGAGTTTGCGCCTTCGCCTGGGACTATAACAAATTATTTGCCTCCCGGAGGTCCTGGAATCAGGATTAGCAGCACAGCCCATTCAGGGGCAGTAATCACTCCCAATTTTGACTCTTTGATTGCGCTTCTTATATGCCATGGAAAAACAAGGCAAGAAGCGGTCGCCAGAATGAAAAGAGCACTTGACGAGTACATAATCGAAGGCGTTAAAACAACAATTCCATTCCACAAGGCAGTTCTTGGGCAAAGGCAGTTCCTGAGAGGTAATGTAACAACCAGCTTTATAGTGAGCAATAAGATTCTGGAGCAGTTAAAGGAAGTAAGACAGAAAAAAGAAGGCCTCTCGAAAGAAAAGAAGGTCCTGATTGTGACGACCGCGGTTGCCCAGTACATTGCAAAAAAACAGAACAACTCAAGAGCAAAAACAAATCCATGGGTCATGGCCTCAAGACAGGAGTCTATGGGACAGGAAGGGGCATTTGAGGAATAAAATACTTATTTCTATGTTGAACTTTAATATTTTAGATACTAACTTCTAGGTGCTTGCAACATTGGTCCATAAGCAATAGCCATCATCATTTGCACATCAATGGATTTAAAACGAGCCGTCTCTTCTGTTGCAAACCATGACATCATTTGGTTTTCTTGAGATTGGTAAATAAGCACCATACCTCCATCCGGAGTAAATTCTATTCCAACAGGGAAAGTGTGGTCTTCTCTCATTGGACCTATTCTATGGTAAAATCTTGGACCTCCATACGCCTCTTCAAGAAAATGAAGCAGTTGATAGTGTTCCGACTTAACCTTTGAAATTTCCAATGCATCAACAACAAATTCAGGTTCTTCACGATTCATTATCATCAATCTTAATTGCTCTGATTTATCGTGGCTTAATTTATATTTGCCAACTATATCATCAAGTAAAGTTGGACTTAATTCTCGACCTCTTACAAGCTCAGTCCAAGCAAAAAATGGTTTAAGATCGATTCTTTGCCTATAATCATTATCTGCAAGATAAACATCACCAAAATCAAAAGCTAAATAGACAAAACCATTTCGAGCAAACCTTCCAGAATCCCTTCGAACTTGTCCATCGCCTTCTAGATTAAGTACATTATACTCCAGACCATCCATACCCATCAATGTTTTAAGAAATGCAGATTTTTGAACTCCTTTTTCCCAAGAAAATCCAGCAAATGTTTCTTCCTCTGCATCTGAAAATCGTTTCTTCGCTTCAACATATGCCTTGTTTATTATTTGCATTTTCTGGGTTGCCCGCAATCTCATTTCTGCTTTGACTCTTTCATATTCACCCTCTTTTGCACGATAAGCTTCATGTTTTTGTCTGTAATCTTCTTGTTCTGGGCCACTTAATCTTTCCAAATCACTGGCACTAAGCACTTTAGGCGAGGTTGATTTCAAAATTTTCTCAAGCCACGAATCGTAATTCGTCCCTTCTATGACAAATTTTTCGATGCCAAAAATTCTTCTGTATTGTTCAGTATTTTCAGGTGCCATTAAATCTGGAAACCATATCTTGCTGAGCCTAATCCATGCTGCTCTAGTTTGACCAAATGTTGCATCGTCTGGCAAGCTTAAATATTTAAATGGATTTTTTGCAATTTCTGCATCCTCACCCTGAGGAACAGCTAATGAAACTGCTAAAGAACGATAAGCCTTCATTCTTTCGTGTTCATCTTCAATGGCTGCATAATATTCAGAAGTATGCAAAAATGCTTTGCCTTTTTTCTCTAATAATTCTTTAAGTTTAGCCCCAATATCACCAGTATCTGTTTTCCTTGCTACTTCTTGATTTTCAGCTAATCTTTCCAAGCTTGAAGAAAGATAGTCTTTTCTACTACTTTCTATATCTTGAGCCTGCCCACCATATTTCATTACTTGCAGAACTAAATGTCTCGTTTGTAAATCAGAGTATGGAAAATATACTTCTGGAATCATCTTTGCCCCCGTTCCATTAACTACTAAAAAATGAGGTCAATTTATAAATATTTGTAGTAATACAATTTGTCCCGACTCTAACTTTAGTCTGCTTCGCAGAATTGATATAAATAAAAATTTTACTTTGCTGACTAGTGTTAATTATTTAAACTCTGTTTGTTTTCTTGAGTAAATGCGATTCAAAACCTTCCATTTCAAATCCTTGACGAGCACACAGGACAAAGCAAAAGAATTTGCTAAAAAAGGGCAAAGCGATATAATCGTTGTTTCAGACGTGCAAACAAAAGGCAGGGGCCGCTTCAAAAGAAAGTGGCACTCGCCAAGAGGGGGATTGTGGATGTCTGTACTGATAAAGCCAAGAAAGGCAGAAAACATGCAGTATTTGACTTTTGCTGCGGCTGTTTCTGTTGTCAATGCAATCAAAAAAATTTCAAATTTAAAAGCAAGCATAAAATGGCCGAATGATGTTCATTACAAAGGCAGGAAATTATGCGGAATCCTTACAGAGGGAATTTTTGGGAAAGAGAATTGTGTTGTTGTTGGGTTTGGTATTAATGTCAATCAGGCGAAATTCCCAGATGAAATAAAATCAACTGCAACTTCTTTAAGAATGCTGAAGCACGGGGTTTTTAACATTAAAAATGTTGAAAATAGTGTTCTTGAGGAATTTTTGACGATGTACAATAATTACTACAACAAAAATAAGCTTAAAAAAATATTAGATTTATGGAAAACCGTCTGCGATACTTTAGGCAGGAATGTGAAAGTTATTTCCAGAAATAAAATTTTAAAAGGCAGAGTTGTCGGCGGGGATGAAAACTGCAATTTGCTGGTTAAATCAAAAAATAATATATTTAAAGTTTTAGAAGGCGACGTTTCAATCAGGTATTAGCCAGATTTTAGCTTTTTTCTGACGTCTTCTGGAATTGGAATAGACTTCATATTTTCCCTGACGACAAAAACATTCACAGTATGCCCTTCAGCGAGCAGTTTATCATCCTCTTTTCTGAAAACCTTGTTCTTGAACTTGACTGATTTTTCACTAATCTCGTCAATGCTTGTTGCAATCACAACAACATCGTCATATCTTGCAGGATGAAAGTAATTGCAGTGAGCTTCAACCACCGGAGTTATGATTCCTCTTTCCTCAAGTTTGTTATAATCTATCCCAAGGCTCCTGAATAATTCCCTTCTTCCGGATTCAAACCACCTAAAATAGTTTGCATAGTACACCACCTTCGCAGCGTCCGTGTCCCCGTATATAACACGATGTTCTACTTTGTGCATGGAAAAAGAAAATCAGGGCTGTTTATATTTTTTGTCAATTTAGCGAGCCGTTTTTTCATCAGGCTTTTGAATAGGGCATATCCCCAAAATTATGCTTATCCATATACAGAATGCGAAGCGAATGCACATTCATATTCCTTCGTATCACTCGTCAATTTCTTTGCTCATGAATCAAGTTTGATGGAATACGCCTTAGACTGCTTTTTAATCAAAATATTTAAAAAAGAAGCAGTTTCTTGCAATAATATGGATATCTTAAAGGACATCCCGCTGCTTAAGAAGATAGTTGATTTG
Organism: uncultured Methanosarcinales archaeon; assembly: GCA_964528545.1. GTDB lineage: Archaea > Nanobdellota > Nanobdellia > Woesearchaeales > GW2011-AR4. The sequence continues at coordinate 9,661 of CAZGTJ010000007.1, read as the reverse complement.
GGACAGGCAATGGTCATAGTGATTTTGCTTAGCGCGCTAGTCGGGCTTATCCTCGCACTTCCTGTCATGTTTCTTTGGAACTTTGTGTTTGGAAGCTACTTGAAGATAAACTGGCTGCAGGCATGGGCGCTAAACATATTGACAGGCATCTTGTTTGGACAGAGAAATTCTAAATAAATACATTCAATTTATTAATCAGAGGTATGGAAAATGCTAGCTGTAAAAAATAAATTTATCCACTTTCATACGCATTTTCCCGTACTCGACGAATGGCCCATGCTTTTTGGAGACGGGCTAAGAAGAAGGGAAATTTCGGTAGAGGCAGAGAAGCAGGAATCAAAAAAGATTTACGCCCCAACAATTTCAAAAAGGACAATTGACGATCTTGTTGCCCCAAAACCAAAAAGTCTTAAGAATTTGGTTCATTTGCTTAGAAATAAGGTATTTCTGGATTATATTGCGCTTGATTCGACACTGCAAGAAACTCAAATTCTTATCCCAATAACGCTTCACAATTTTATTTATAGATTCTTTGAGCTTTTTTATCCTAACCAAATTCCTTTAATAAGATACAGCAGCGAAAGTCCGCCTGTCTATTCCAATATCGAGCCAGATTACGAGCCGATAAGGCAAGCAAGATTTTTTGAGAGTTTGGTTTATCGATCCATAATAAAGACAGGGAAAAAATATGGCTCAAGAAATTCTGCAAGAAATAGGTACAGGATTGGCAACACGCAATATTTTACATCTCCAAGTTTTGATGTTTATAACCCATCAATTAGCATCAATTACGCCTCAAAAAACAAAGAAACGGCCAAGTTAAAAAACCAATACAGGCCAAAGCCCAAACCGAATAGCCTAAACTTATTCGTAAGTTATTCGCATCCAAATCTTTATTTTTCACCCAAGTTAAAAACCAAAGCTGATAATGAAGTTGCATTAGAATATCGTGTCTTGCAATCAAAACCGCAAAAAAATTCTTCAAGGCATTCTTTGCGGGCGAAAACAAGTTCGCCTCAAATTAGTTACAAAAACAAAGGACCAAAAGCAGGATTAAATTTGGTTTTATACAGCAATTCAAGGGCAATTCTGGATGGAAATTCTAAAATGAAGAAAGTGCCTCATCAAAATCCTTTAGTTTACCGTCAGAAAAATGATTCGCAAACCAATGGCAATTATTCTATAAGAAGACGCAATAATATTGAAGAAAATCCAAAAAAAGAAACAAAAACATATGCAACACAAGATACATTAAGAAAAAATTACGAAATAAAGAGTACAAAAACCATAAAAATTTCCGGTTACTTATCAGGAAAACTGCAAGGAAAGGAGATAGATTTTAGATTAAATTTAGGGTACAAAAAAATTCAAAGAGAAAAAACAAAGCATTATAGTAAAAATGCAGCTTATGCAGGACAAGGAAAAGGAAACTATGGCTCAAAAAAAGAGGACAAAATATCTGCATCCATTAACAGAAAAATTCAAGGCAGACAAGGACAAGAAAAAATACCAAAAACTTTGGAAGAAAAATTGGACGGGAAAAAGCTGAAAAATCAAAAATCAAGCACTCCAAACAAAGAAACGACAAAGGAAACAAAGGCAGAATACAAAGAGGGCATACATTCCAAAGGGCCTTATGAAGCTCCATCAAAACTGGCAACTGCTGGAATCGGAATGCTTGCGCTTGGAGCTGCTGCATTTTCCTTATTTTCAAGAAAAAGATATGCAGAACCTCAAGCCCGCCAGCATCAATATGGACATATCCCTCCTAAAGTTATACCAACTGCAGCGGCAAAAAAGAAAGATCCCGATATTTTTAGCCAAGGTTTCAAGAATGACATTTCAGATGTTATATGCAGAGCCCGGCAGCTGGGGTACAAAAACATTGCGTTCTATATTCAGGATATAAAAGCCAATCAGAGCTACGGAATAAACCAGAATGCCCAGCTTGCAGCGCCGTCATTAAACAAGATTGCAATTGCATTTGCCGCAGAATATCTTGCCCAAAAAGGACATTTGGATTTGA
>CAZGTJ010000007.1:0-7625 GCA_964528545.1 uncultured Methanosarcinales archaeon | reverse complement strand
TCTTCCCTTTTATGGAGCAAGAAAAAAAGAGCACGCACGATGGCAAGGCCTACAGAGATTTTCGCTACGGGGCCGCTTTTGTTTTGGACTATCCCCCTATGACGCCAGTACTTGCTCCACTTTTGGATTTGAATATTAATGTGAAACTGGAGAAAAGGTTAAAACAGGAAGGAGAGTTGAAAAGACAATCAATAAGGTATTCAATTTTCAATAAGCCTGATACAGTTCTAAGCTATGATGAATTGCGAAAATATATGCTAAGGTATTCAAGCAATACTGCCGCAAATCATTTGATTAGTATTATTGGCCATGGAAACATCGAGGAAGGTTTGAAAAGAATAAATGGCGTCATGGACGAGATCGGTCATCCAGACATAAGGGTTAATTCGTTATACCTCACTGGAGCTGGCTATAAGGAAAATAAAGCGAGCGCCGAATCTGCATCAAAGCTTATCTACGATATAAACCAAGGAAGGTATCTAAGCGAAAGAGCCACAAAAAGCTTCAAGGAAGATTTGGAAAGTGAGAGCTCTACCTTGGATTTAAAGGGTAGGCTAAAAGAAAAAATCGGCGATGTTAAGGGCGATTTAAAAGACGACCTGAAAAAGGACTTGAAAGACGGCATTAAGGACACAAAAGATAGATTAAATGACTTAAAAAATGAAATAGGGGCGAATTATGCAAATTTAAATTTCGGGCGCAAGCCGTTTTTATTCGAGAAGGGGATGGGAATCGGCTTTTATGTCGGCGAAATTTCAGGAACTATCATGTTTACCGAATCTCCAGAGAGTTTATACAACGATTCGATTAAAAATGGGAAGCTCGACAGGGAGCGGGATGCCAGATTTGACGCTTCAAAAAAATTAATAGACGAAATTTTTCGGTTGGTGGGGAAAAATATGTTTGAATCGTACAATGCACAATACAAAAAAGCAGCATAATCATTCTATGACAATCATTAAATCCCCTTTGTTTACATTATCATCTTTTTTAACTCTTATTTCTTTGATAACCCCATCTTTTGGGGAAATAATTTCATTTTCCATCTTCATTGCCATTAAAGTTACTAGGCCCTGCCCTTCCTTGACTTGGGCACCCTCCTTGGCCTTCACATCTGTGACAACGCCCGGAAGCGGCGCAGTAATCTCGATTTTTCCTTCAGAAGCGCCATGCTGTTTTTGCAGCCTCTCTATGGCAGTTGATTCCACATCCTGCTTTGCCTCGACTTCATAGACTTCATTTCCGACGTGGACAAGAATCTTGCCCCCATCCGTCTCCTCGACAAGAATCTTATATTCCTTGCCATCGACCTTGACAATTATTTCCTCCATTCGGTCAAGAAAAATGCAAATCCTTTATAAACTATTGGGCGCCTAAAGAGGCATATTGGCGTGTTTTTTTGAAGGTCTTTTTTCCCTCTTGGGAATAATCATCTCAAGGCATTTTATCAGCGCAATTCTTGTGTCCTTCGGCTCGACAATCATGTCAATCTTCCCTAATTTCGCAGCCACGTAAGGATTCAGGTATTTTTCAGTGTAGTCTTTTATAAGTTCTGTTCTTACTTTGTCCGCATCCTTTCCAGTTAGCTTGTCCTTGTCAACTATGTTTATTGCCTGCTCTGCTCCCATTACTGCTATTTCGGCAATCGGCCATGCAATAACCTTGTCGTACCCCATATCTTTCGAAACCATTGCAATATAAGCCCCCCCATAGGATTTTCTTAATACAAGGGATATTTTTGGAACAGTTGCCTCGGAATAAGCAAAAAGTATTTTTGCGCCGTGCCTTATAATTCCGTTATGCTCCTGGCCGGTTCCAGGCAGATATCCAGTTACATCAACCAAATTAACTATCGGAGTATTAAACGCGTCACAGAATCTGACAAATCTTGTAATCTTATCCGAAGAGTTTATATCAAGGCACCCTGCAAGAACCTTTGGCTGGTTTGCAACTATCCCGACAACATGGCCGCTTAGCCTTGCAAACCCTATGACCGCGTTCATGGCAAAATTAGCCTGTACTTCAAAAAATGATTTTTTATCAAATACCTCCGAAATAACCGATTTTATGTCATAAGCTTTCTTTGCATCTTCAGGAACAATATCCTCGAGGTTTTTTGTCTGCCTTGCCGCATTGTCATTTGAAAAATAAAGCGGGCTCTCAAGGTTATTCTGCGGAAGATAGCTTAAAAGCACCTTTATCATATCAAGGCATTGTTTTTCATTTTCTGCAGCAAAATGTGCAACCCCACTCTTTTCCGAATGGGCTTCAACCCCCCCCAACCCTTCAAAATCAATCTGCTCACCAGTAACTGATTTTATCACATCGGGGCCTGTGATAAACATGTGGCTTGTCTTTTTCGTCATCAAAATAAAGTCAGTTAGTGCGGGACTATATGCGGCAATTCCTGCGCAAGGGCCTAAAATAGCAGAAATCTGCGGAATTATGCCTGACGAAATCGTGTTAAGCTGGAAAATCCTTCCGCCCGCATCAAGCGCTTGGACCCCTTCTTGTATTCTTGCCCCGCCCGAATCCAAAAGCCCGATGCAGGGACATCCTGTCTTTAGTGCAATCTCCATTACGTGCGCGATTTTTTTATTGTGCATTTCTCCCATCGAGCCTCCCATGAAAGAAAAATCCTGCGCATAAACACAAACAGGCCTCTTGTTTATCGAGCCACAGCCTGTTACAACCCCGTCTCCTGCCCTTTTCTTGTGCTCAAGCTCCTTGCTTTGCAGCTCTGCAAATGCGTCAAGCTCTATAAAAGAATCAGCATCAAGCAAATATTTCAATCGCTCTCTTGCGCTAAGCTTTCCTTTCTTATGCTGAAACTCCTGTACTGCCTTGTCATTGGCGATATCCTTGTTCTTATCTGCAAACTCCCTAATCTTGCCTGGCATGAGTCAAAGTTAAGAATAAGTGTTTAAAAATGTTTTCTATCCTTCAAAGTACCATTTCGAAAACTTCTTTTCTATCCCTGCCAAAACAAGTCCCCACTCCGATGAAATTCGAAATTTTCGTTAAAGTAAAACCCTCCTTCATAAGCCCAGTCTCCAAGCCCTTCGTTCTGGATTTATTCATAGATACATTCAAGAATTAATGCCCTTAATTTATCAGCCGTATAATTGTGATTTTTGTTTCTCATTTTATTGTCGTATAAGGCTACGGGAATAAATTTTTAAACAAAGGAATCCCACATTATCCTATGATTTTCAATGAAAAATGGCAATAGTTACCATAGTAGGGGACTTGTGTATGGGGCCTTTCTACGTCCAGGCGCTTAGAAGGGAAGGGCACATAGTCGATAAAGTACGAACCTTTGGGCATAATTTAAGAGAAAGAGTACAATCAACAAAACCAGATGCATTTATTTATTCACCTCCCCCGTCACTTTCACGGCAGCAATGGCAAGCCCATTACGAGCAGCTAGAAGAATACGGAAAACCAATAATCATTGTTGAATATCCTTCCTCTGGAGGGCATGTGCACATTTCCTGCAATGGCAATCATTTTAACCACCAGAGCGGAACGGATAATGTTTATGTATCAGTTCAACAGGCAATAGATTCTTCTATAAAAAACAAGCTTCATTAAAACAGCTTGAACCCTTTGCTTTCTTTTATCTCTGCGATTCCAGCTTCAATTATCTTGAAAGTAAACTCTTTTTGCTCAGGAATGCTTCTGTGCTTTCTTAGGATGCATCTTCTGTTTCCGCTCGGTGTGACTTGCATCTCAATAAGGCACTTGCTTCCGTATTTCAGTATGTCTCCTCCTACAATATGCACTTTGTCCTTCTCATCAAAGTCGGCATAGACCTGGTTTGAAATTAAAATCGGAACGTTTTGCTTTCTTGCAATTTCTGTTAGGTATGCAATTTGTTTTCCAAGCTCCCTATTCACATCCTGAACTTCCTCGCTTTTTCCCAGCTCAAGGCGGTAGAGCATTGCAATCGAGTCGACAACTATAAGCCCTACTTTCTCGTTTACAATTTCCTTGAGCTTTTCAAAGGATTTTTTCTGCTCCTGGAAGCTTGTCGGCTTCAGGAAAATTATATTATCCAGAATTTTTTTGTAGTCCAAGTCAAGATGCGACGAAACCTGCTTCAACCTGTCAATTGAAAATCCCCCCTCAGAGTCAACGTAAACCACTTTTTTTTGCCTTGCAACCGTAATTGCGGCAAGCAGGCAAAAAATTGTTTTGCCAGACCCGGCAGGCCCGTAAAGTGTTGTAATAACATCTTTTTCATAACCCCCGTCCAGCATTTCGTCAAGTATCTTGCTTCCGGTGGGTATCCTATTGTATTCCATACGCCAAGAATAGGCCAATTTTATATAAAATTTGTGCATCGGAGGCATTTAAGAAAATTAATCCTATGATAAAAAAAGCAGCCTAAAAACTGTACCACCAATCCCTGTTTTTTACCTGAAGAATTGCTCAAATGTTATTAAAGGCGATAAATCAATGCAAACCTTTTAAAAATCAACAAACATACTAGACATATGCCCATTCCAATATTAGTTAAGATGATATTATGGACGGCCTATTTAATCTCCCTGTATTTTGTCGTATTTTGGCTTCTTGTCCTACTGGACTCGGATAAAAAATCTAAAGCCAAAGGGTTAAATTATTATCCAAAAGTTACGATTGCTGTCCCGGCTTATAATGAGGAGAAAAACATAACCCCGACGCTCGAGTCCGTAATCAGACTGGATTATCCGAAAGAAAAGATGGATATTATAGTAATAAATGACGGCAGCACGGATCAGACAAAGCAAGTTATTGAGGATTTTATATCAAAATGTGATCACGAAATAAGGCTTATTAACAAAAAAAATGAGGGCAAGGGGGCGGCCCTTAATGCCGCCCTTAAGCTCGGAAAGGGAGAGTTCTTTATATGCCTTGATGCAGATTCTTTTGCAAGCAGGAATGCCATAAAAAAAATACTTCCTCATTTTACAAGCAAAGATATTGCAGTTGTCCTTCCGATAATTAAAGTTAGCAGGCCAAAAAATATCTGGCAGAAAATGCAGTGGCTTGAGTACACAGTAAACATGTTCTACAAAAAACTGATGGGGAGGCTGAATTGCATTCATGTATCTCCGGGCCCGTTTAGCGTCTACAGAAAAGACATACTCGAAAAAATCGGGGGATTTGATGCGGGCAATCTTACAGAAGATTAGGAGATAACCTTAAGGCTGCAGAGCAGAAATTACAGAATAATACAGCTCCTTGATGCAGAAGTTTTCACAATCGCCCCTAAGTCGTTCATGGAGCTATACAGGCAGAGAAACAGGTGGTATAAGGGCTCAATATTAAATGCATTCAGGTACAAGCGCATGATTTTCAACAAAAACTTTGGAGATTTTGGAATCATGCAGATGCCAACCATCATCATTTCCGGCATTGTGGCAATTGTTCTTATCTTATCGATGGCTTATTACGGGCTTAAGCCCCATATAAATTCACTCTACAACCTTTTTTTTGTTGATTTTGACGTCTACACTTTGATTAAATCATTCCAAATGGATTTTAATCTTCTTGACTTGGACTATATGGCCATCTTAACGGCAATTATTATGTTTTCGATATCCCTGTTTGTTCTGAGAAAATCCCACAGGGAGGCAAATGAAACAGCAGGAAAGCATGGTATTTTCTCACTGACAATCTACTTTTTGTTTTACTTTATAATACTGGGTTTTATCTGGGTCGGGATATTGGCGGACTTTCTGATGGGCAGAAAACAAAGGTGGTGAAATTGCAGCCAAGAAAATTGAGCAGGGACAAATACATAATTGCAGGATTAATTACCGTTGGAATATTTCTTCTTGGGCTTTTTTTGGGGCTTGCGATAGAAGGGAAAAGGACAAGCTATATTGAGTCAATAAGCAAGAAGCAAAACATCGACTTTAGCAGCCTTCAGCTGCAGTATGCGTTCATAGACCAGCTAAGCCAGGAGAAGAACTGTATTGCTGTGCAAAAAACATTCGAGCAAAACATAAACAACTTGGAATCAACAAGAATAAGGCTTGAAAATTTTAACAGGGACGCCACTTTAAATAAGGAAGAACTGGAGCTTCTCAAGAACGAATACATACTTGCCCAGATCAGATACTGGCTTTTGGGGGAGCGGACAAAAAAACTGTGCGGGACAGAAATGGTAAGCGTGCTTTATTTTTTTTCTGATGAAGACGAGTGCCCAGACTGCGAGAAGCAGGCATTTGTGCTTACTTATCTAAAGAAGAAATTCAAAGATAAGCTGCTTATTTTTTCATTTGATTCAAAGCAGCAGTCAGAGCCAATGATTACCTTGCTAAAAAACACCTATAATATCACTTATTATCCTACAATAGTCATAGAGGGAAAAACAAAAAGGGGCTTTTACAGCAAAGATAAGATATTAAACGAAATCTGCTCTTACTACAGCGATAAACCTGAAGAATGTCCTTAGAAAATGAAGCTTTTTGACAAGAAAATACTAACACTCTTGATTATATTTTTTGCAGCAAAATTAATCACCCTCCCGCTCTATAACATATTGTGGTGGGATGCTGCTGTTTACATAGGCACTGCAAAATACATTTACTCTGCCGGAGCGCTTGGCATATGGGAATACTCGCGACCTTTAGTCTGGCCGCTGGTACTTGGAATTTTCTGGAAGCTTGGGTTTGATGTGGTTTTATATGCAAGGGTTATTGAATTTATTTTCGGGGCTTTATGCATTCTTTTGACTTATTTTATAGGAAAAAAAATATTTAGTGACAGGACAGCTTTTTTAGCGGCATTTTTTCTTTCTTTATCGCCTACATTTTTCTTCTTTAGTGGGCAGGCCCTTACAGAAATAATTTCAACTTTTTTTGCTCTTGCTGCAATCTACCTCCTGATAGATAAAAGATATTTTCTATCAGGAGCGATTTTTGGCATTGCATTTTTATCAAAATTTCTGCAGCTTTTTGTTTTTGTGGCATCTGTTGCAACAGCACTCTATTTGCATAAGAATAAGTCCGGAGTGGCAAAAAAAATTGGCTTTGGATTTTTTGTGGCAGCATTTCATTATATCTTGTTTAACTTTATTTTGTACAAAAATCCACTGTATCCATTCCTCCAGCAGGTCTACATAACAGCAAACAGCGGATGGTACAACCATCATGGCATGGGGTATTATTTCATAGCCTTATTTAGCGAGAACTTATTTTACCTTTTTGTTGTTATTGGGATTATTCTAGCCCTTAAAAAAGGGAAGGAGAGCAAAATCATTGCTTCTGCCTTTATTGTGCCATTTGGTTTTTTAAATATTATAAGGCAAAAGGAAATGAGATTTTTGATTATAATTTTCCCTTACCTGTATCTTCTTCTTTCCAACTCATTATTTTACCTGCTTGACATGCTTAAAGGCCTGAAATACAAGACGGCCCTAAGCGTGGCAGTCGCAATTTTCATGCTCGCATCTCTTGCAAGTTTGAGTAATTATTATACCGGGGAGTCCAAAAAGACAAACCCTTACGAAGCTTTTGAGAAGGAAATCGTGCGAGAAGATGTTGGGGGGAACATATGGATTTCCAATCCGATTATAATGGCAAAAACTGACAAGCCTGTCGGAAAGATTATGTACTATGACGTTTTTGACG
>CAZGTJ010000006.1:6458-13518 GCA_964528545.1 uncultured Methanosarcinales archaeon | reverse complement strand
GGTATGGGGAGGTCGGAAGAATATACCCGGGCGAACCATGGCATTACGAGTGCTGCAACACTCCACGATATGCAAGGGCAAAACAAAAAAACGTGGATGCAATAGTCTAAAATGGAAGCAAAAGATTTCATCTTATTATTGGCAATCCCAGTCCTGCTGGTTGGAATTATTGCATTAATTCAAAATCCCTCGGTAAGCGGGGCACAAACTGCCCAAGTTAAGGATTACAACATTCTTGGAAAATATTCTGTTTATCCAAACTTCAAGGCAAGAATGGATTTTGGCATAGACATGGAATTCAGTTCCATCAAGGAAAAATTAAACCAGACTGTAGACGAGTGCATGATTCAAGCTGATATTGAAAAATGCTTCGATAACAAAGCAAAAGAATTGGGATGGAAATGCAGCGGATTGCAGAACGAAGCCAACGATATTCTGCACGATTTTATCGATAAAATAAATGAGTGCATCAGCCTTGAAGACGACGGGATTGTCTGTAAGTTCTCCCTCGACGAGAGGGAAATTAAAAACACTAACAACAAAAAATTTGATATTTTGCTGACAAACGAAAACAAAAAAACAAGGATTGAGATAATACACCCATTTGGCAATTTCGCAGAGCACATCAATATTTATAATTTGTCGTACACAAACTTTGACTTGAGGGACACTTTGAGCGAAAGGCTCAACCCGGTAAAAATAATTGTCGATTATTCAATAAAAAGTCCAATTGTAAGCGACGTCTTTGGAACTGACGATAACTCCAACAGAATACCATTAAGCAGGGATATGATATTTTACAAGAAAAATGGTGAGCTCAAATTTGTCGAATATACAGGAGACAGCTTCAAAACATTGGCAATAATTAACGTCCCAGCTGCAAAATCATACAAGTTCTGCGCAAATACAAACAAAGAAATTTATGCGTTTGACGGGATTGGAGGCTACAAAAAACGAAACATTACATTTAATTTTGCAATAAAATATCCAAAGCAAGCTATTCCTCCAAAGCCGATAGAAAATCTGCAGGTTTTTGATGCAGTAAAATCAGAAAATGCCGTGATCTTGGAATTTGATATACCGGAAGATGAGGTTAAGTCATTTAATATTTATTACTCCACAAATGATTTTATCGGCAAGAAAACAGACGAAATAAAGTATGACTCTTTAATTTTCAAGAAAAATGCCCTGAATGATGCCGAGCAAATTGAAGGCATCAACTTAAAAGTTTGCAGCCTTGACGATATAGGAAATCCCTGCAAGTACGAAATTTACAACAAGGCCCTCGAGCCTGGAAAAGTGTATTTTGTAAAATCAAAAAACAAACTAGTTTATTTGCTTAAAGATGCAAATATAAAAGATGGAGTTAATTTTAATTTTGCAGTATCTTCTGCGAATGAATTAGGAAAGGAAATCGAGAATGACAAGTCAATCCCGAACAACTTATATGTTTTCAAGGCTGACGTAAATTACAAAATTGGAAAGTCAATCGATGAATTGGCCCCAAGCAAGGTAAATAATTTGGCCTCAAATCCAGATAATGGGAAAATAAAACTGACTTGGCAAAAGCCGGCTGTAAACATTGACGGGAGCCCTAGCACGGACATCGACAGCTTCAGCATTTACTTCAAAACATTTTCAGCCTCGCCGACTCCAGAGAAAATAGATGATTCCTACACAAAGACGTCAGCATCAGTTTTGCAGGCAAATTGCGAGGGCTTGGTTAAGCAAAACTGCGAGTTTTCAATTCAAGGCCTTCAGGCAGGCCAGATTTACAGCTTTGCAGTTGTTGCGCTGGACCAAAACTTGAACGGATATGCCGATAATGCTGAAATAATGCAAGGAAGTTTAAGTTGATCCCCTTAAAAACTTTTGATTTACCTGGAATTTGGTAAAGTGCAAATTTTGAGCGCATATGGCCTAGTTTATCAGGCAAACAAAACTGAATATTTTTAAAATCCATACGCGAACTTATAATAAAACCAAACCTATTTAAATTGAATATTCCTACTTTAAAAAATGATAAAGATACCTTACGAGGAAATTCTGATAAAAATAAATGAGAAGGCAAACGTCCCTGTTTCTGAGCTTGAAGACAGAGTCCATAACAAAATGCACCAGTTGTCCGGCCTGATAAGCAAGGAAGGCGCTGCCCATATTGTTGCAAACGAGCTTGGGGTCAAGATTTTTGAGCCTTTAAGCGGAAAATTGCAAATAAAAAACATAACAAGAGGAATGAGGGATGTCGAAACTGTTGGGAAAGTTGTCCAAATCTATGAGGTTCGCGAATTTGTGAAAGGAGATGGAATGAGCAAGGTTGCCTCAATTGTTATAGGAGACGAAACTGGGACGATAAGGGCTGTCTTATGGGGATCTCAGGCTGATAACGCCTTAAAGCTTAGTGAAGGAGGAATAATCAAGGTCATGGGAGCGTATGTGCGCGAAAACAACGGAAGAATGGAACTGCACTTGAATGACAGAAGCCAGCTGATAATAAACCCAAAAGGAGAAACGGTAAAAGATGTTCTGTTTCAAAACGACTCCCAAAGAATTAACAACAGAAAAGAAATAAAGGACTTGCAGGAAAATGATTCTGACGTCGAATTGATGGGAACAATTGTTCAGATGTTCGACATCAAGTTTTTTGAAGTATGCCCAAAATGCGGAAAAAGAGCAAGGCCGACGGCAGAGCTTTATAATTGCGCAGAGCACGGAAATGTAATTCCTGCTTATTCGTATGTTCTTAATGCTGTTTTGGACGACGGCACAGAAACAATAAGGTGCGTTTTTTTCAGAAATCAAGTTGACAGACTGATTAAGATGAACCAGGATGAGGTTTTAAAATTAAGGGCCAGCTCTGCTGAATTCGAAAAAATAAAATCAGAAACTTTGGGCCTGATAGTTAAATTGGCTGGAAGAGCAAATAAAAACGCGATGTTTAATAGGATAGAGTTCATAGTTAATAACGTTCAAGAAGCAAATCCAAGAGAAGAAATGAGAAGATTGGAGAGTTCTTAATATCACCGACATTTGAGCGTGAAATTTAATGCGCTGAATTCCACCAAATCTGTGATCAGTGGAATCTGCCGGTGTAACAAACTCATGCAAAACTCTTGCTATGCTACTTTAAGTGGTTCAACTGGGTCAAAAATCAAATCATTTAAATACAAGGTATTGCATAGAAATTAATGGCATCAAATGGCAGTCATGCACATTAATGATACAGTGCAAGAACCTGCAAACTCATTGTATGATTTTCAAAGGGAGCTTGCTAGGTTCCGTGCCCGGTATGGCTATGAATTTCTTCCAGAAAATTTTGAATGCAGAATTCCCGAAATTATGAAAAATGCCATAGATTTTTTGAGATATGGTGTAAAAATGGATGCGGCAAGAGAGACTCTGGCATTTCTAGCAAAATACGACAAGGTTATAGAGCAGTATAGAGCTACGCAAGCACCACAGGAAGTTATTAGGTTAAATTAAGAAATACCTTTATTTCTATTTACTTTCAATATTGTAAATAATAAGCTTTAACATTTTTTTGCTCTAAAATTTCGTTTTCTTCCAAAATAAGCCAAACCACTTACCACTGGACATCCTGCTGTTAAATATATAAAGAAAGGCACTCCTAATACTTTCTGGATTAGCAAAATCCATCGCAGAAATGCGAGCTTGCAACAGGTTGCAAGCTAACCCAGCCTCTGGAAGTCTGGTCAATGGCATAAAAGCGTGCTTAAGAACCGGCAACTTCCTAACTAAAGAGGCTTTGAAATAAAACGCGAAAGCAAGGGTGAAGAAAATGAACACACCAGAAAAGAAATTTATTGCAGGACCAATAGCTGCAACAGTTTGGCAAAACCAAGGTAAGAACAGAACAGGAGAAGTTGTAGGATACAGGACTGTATCGCTCCAAAGAAGTTATAAAGACAAAAACGGAGTTTGGCAGCATACAAGCTCATTCAGAGCGAATGACCTGCCAAGAGCAACTCTAGTGCTTCAGAAAGCATTTGAATTCTTGACATTGAGGGAGGCACAAAGCGATAACAGCTATGTGGCCGAAGAGGAAGTCATAGAAGAAGTAATCTAAAATGTACTTTTTAACCAAAATTTTATTTTTTATTTTTTATATTGAACTATAAAACAAGCAAAATATAAAAATGCAAGGTGATTTCAATGGAACAAGAAGTAATTGGGATGGAAGAAAAACCAGCAAGGAAAAGAAAAGAAATGAAGGAAGCAAAGGAAGAAACTCAAAAGAATGAAATGACAATTTATGACCTTCCCGGGGTAGGTGCAGCCACAGCCGAAAAACTAATTGCGGTAGGCTATACCGACCTTATGAGCATTGCGGTCGCAAGCCCGGCTGAATTAATAGAAGCGACCGGAATGGGGGATGCTGTTGCAAAAAAGCTCATTGCAATTGCACGAAGCAACTTGGAAATGGGCTTTGAATCGGGGGACGAGCTCTTAAAAAGAAGAGAAAAGGTAATCAAGATTAATACGGGAAGCAATGCCTTGGATAATCTGGTTGGAGGAGGATTTGAAACCGGAGCAATAACAGAGTGTTTTGGTGAATTTGGCTCTGGAAAGACCCAAATCGGGCATACCCTGGCAGTTAGGGCCTTAAAGCTTGCAGATGATGCAGTTTCAGTTTACATCGACACAGAAAACACATTCAGGCCGGAAAGGATAATTCAGCTTGCAAAGGCCGTTGGATTAGACCCTGAAGAAGCATTAAAAAGAATTAAGGTTGCAAGAGCTTACAACTCTGATCATCAAATGCTTTTGGCAGAAAAAGTTGAAGACCTAATAAAAAAGCAGGGGCACAATGTCAAGATTGTTGTTGTAGATTCCTTGACAGCGCACTTCCGAGCAGAATTCATAGGAAGAGGAACACTTGCAGACAGGCAGCAAAAGATAAATAAGCATATGCACACTCTGGCCAAATTGGCAGACATGTATAACTTTGCTGTTTACGTGACGAACCAAGTCATGGCAAAGCCTGATATGTTCTTTGGCGATCCGACCCAGGCGATCGGCGGCCATATTGTTGCGCACGCATCAACATTTAGAATATACTTAAGAAAGGGAAAAAAGGGAACAAGGGTTGCAAAGCTCGTTGACAGCCCAAGTTTGCCGGAAGCGGAATGCTCGTTCTATGTAGATACTGGCGGCATTAAAGACACTGAATAAGTGTCTTTCTATTTTTTAATTTTTTATCAAATCTAAAATTTTGTTTTTATGGGAGGCTTAAATTCTAAGAATAAGTATACTTATTATTGCAAAGTTTGGAAATCTTGACCATTATTTTGTCAGTCAGTTCACGAAGCAATTTTTTGGTAATTTTTTTGCCATAGTGCTCTTCAAGCGAAATCTGATTTCCGATTTTCATTTTGATTATTTTTCTAAAATTTGGCATTTTTTGGTGAGGGGGCCATACTTCATATGCATTGTCAATGCCAACCGGAACAAGCCGGCACCTCGCCTCAAGAGCGATTCTTACAGCACCTGTCTTTCCTCTATGCAATTTTCCATCTCTTGAGCGAGTTCCTTCCGGAAAAACCCCGATTATTCCGCCTCTTCTAACACGCCTTATTGCAAAATCAAGCGCTTTGCTGTCTCCTTTTAGCCTGTCAACCGGTATTGTGTTTGCAGCCTTGAAAAACATGCCCATTAAGTAATGGCCATAAACTTCTTTTTTTACCAAATAAGAAATATTTTCATTTAATTCTCTGTCAAAAAAACATTTTATAATCAAAGGATCCAGATAGCTTTCATGGTTTGCAACAATTACAAAGCCACCCTTTTTCGGAATATTTTCAATGCCTTTTATTTCCCTGACTAGCCCAAAAGAAAACCAGCGTATCGGAGGCTGCAGTGCCCCTCTTATAATATTTAGCATCATGTTAAAATCTCCACGGCTTTCGGAATCAGTTTAAATTTAACCGGAGTATAACCGACAAAATCTCCATTAATCTGGACTTCAATTGGATTTTTCGATTTGACAGAAAACTCCCTTACATTATTTAGTCCATACTCATTTTCTCCAATCTTTTTTTTTGAGATGTGCTGGACTTGCCTAAATCCAAGTTTTTTTGATGTTATAGCATACCATAAAAACCCAATTATCTTTTTTAATACAGAAGTTTCCTTGATCAAAAAAATATCAAAGCGGTTGTTATAAAGGCCGGCATTTGGGGTAACTTTCATTCCGCTCATCGATTTTATAAAATTTGCATTTAGCATAAACAAGTCCATCTTTAACCTCTTATTCCCAATTTCTAAAACAGCTTCATTGCTTTTATAGAAAAAAGCCAGAAAAAAACCAGCTATTACGTAAATCAAATTTCCAATAATCCTCTTGAGCTTTATAAACGGATTTTTGCAGTTTAGCTTAAGCATTCTTGCATCAAACCCAATCCCCGAAGTCGAGCAAAACAATGTTTTTTTCTTTTTACCATTCGAAGTATATTCAACTGATCCAATATCAATTTTTTTCCTGATGCCATTGAATAAGATATTCTCCGCCTCCCCTAATTTTTCAATTCCAAGATGTTTTGCAAAATCATTTGATGTCCCAAGCGGCAAGACAGCAAGTATTTTCTTGCTTCCATAAATCCCATTTAGAACTTCCCTTATTGTCCCATCCCCACCGCTTGCAACAATCACATCAAAATCTGCCCCTTTAGCAACCTGTTCGGCGCTTTTTTCTTTTGTAGTGTACTCATAAGAAAAATCAATTTTTTTATCATCTAATTTTTGCTTTAAATTCTCAAGAAAAATTCTGTGACTGTCTTTTAGCGGGATAGGATTGATTATGAATTTATATCTGGCCATGGCTGATATTTTGAGCACTTGTTTTATAAATTTACCTATACGTGCACGGCACAAGCTTTATAAAAGATTGTCTAATACAAAAACCATGCAAATTAATTGCAATAATTTATCAGAACTATTCGAGAAAACGGCAAAGAAGTACCCTGATAACTTGTTTTTGCAGATAAAGTCAGGGAACGGGTACTCTCAACTAAGGTACTTTGAAGCTCATTCAATGGTTCGT
>CAZGTJ010000006.1:717-6448 GCA_964528545.1 uncultured Methanosarcinales archaeon | reverse complement strand
TTCTCTTGCATCAAAACTATCACACTTAACAAACAAAGGGGATAAAATTGCAATTCTCTCGGAAAACAGGCCCGAGTGGTGCATTGCATACCTTTCAACTGTTTCAGCAGGTTGCACCGCAGTTCCTCTGGACACCAATCTCACACAGGAAAACTTGTCTCTTTTTGTTGGCCATTCAGACTCTTCTGTAATGTTTGTTTCAGACAAGTTCCTTGAAAAGGCAAAATACGTAAAATCAAATGTCAAAATGCTGAAGCACATAATCTGCTTTGACGAGCCAAACGACAGCAAAATTTCAAGCTTTAACCTGCTCTCGGCAGCAAAAACAAGCTTTGATATAACAAAAAATTCATCAAGCGATGACATCGCATCGCTAATCTACACGTCAGGAACAAGCGGAAATCCAAAGGCAGTAATGCTGACTCATTACAATCTCCTGTATGAGCTGACAGCAGGAAAAAGAAAATTCGACTTTAACGAAAAGGACTCTTTCATTTTGGTTTTGCCTCTTTATCATATTTTTGCATTCACAACAGTTTTTCTTTTTTCCATGTCAATTGGCGCAAGCATTGCTTTTACAAGAAGCCTGAAGAAAAACGAGATATTTGAGACAATTAAAGAGACAAAAACAACAGTCGTCTGCGGAATTCCGCAGCTATTCGAGGCAATCTACAAGGGAATTATGGACGGCATTGAGGAGCAGCCCTCAAATATAAAGATTCTTGTCAGGAGTTTAAGGCTTGGAAATCAAACTTCAGTTGCATTGTTTAAAAAAAACATCGGAAAAATTCTGTTTAAGAAAATCCACGAAAAAATAGGAAATACCATAAAACTAATGATAAGCGGAGGCGCTGCAATTAAAAAAGAGGTTCTCGTTGGATTATACCTGCTTGGATTTCCAATTGTTGAAGGATATGGCTTAAGCGAGGCAAGCCCGGTTGTGGCTGTAAATGACCTGCAAAACAATAAATTCGGCTCTGTTGGAAAGCCGTTGGAAGGAGTCCAGATAAGGATTAACAATCCGAACGAGGAGGGGATCGGGGAAATTCTTGTGAAAGGCCAGATTGTTATGAGAGGGTATTACAAAAACCAGGAGTTGACAAGCCAGACAATAAAGGACGGATGGCTTTATACAAAAGACCTTGGACGTATTGATAAAGAAGGATATTTGCACATAAAAGGAAGAAAAGACAGCATGATTGTGCTCTCGTCAGGAAAAAACGTTTACCCTGAAGATATAGAGCATTATTATTCAAAATCAAGCCTGATACAGGAAATTTGTGTTGTAGGGCATAAGATCGGCGGCCATGATAACGAAATAATCCATGCATTGATTGTCCCAAATCAGGAAGAAGCTAAAAAGAAAGGAATATCAAACATATACGAAGAAATAAAAAAGGAAATAGAATTTCACTCCAGGAATCTGCATTCGTACAGGAAAATATTCAGCTTTGATATTATAGACTCGTCAAGCCTTCCGAAAACTTCAACTCTAAAATTCAAGAAATTCGAGATAAAGGGGAATTTAAGCTTAAATACCATCTCAAAAATGCCGCAAAAAATACAATCGAAAGGAAAAGTTGATGACATAGTCATTAGCATAGTAAGAGGCAAATCATCAAACAAGAACGTAAGCTTAAATTCAAATCTTGAGACAGACTTATATCTTGATTCCCTTTCAATTGCGGAGATTGTATCTGACTTGGAAGACAGGCTAAAAATAAAATGTGCTTATGAGGAATTTCCAAGCCTAAGGACAGTTCAAGATTTGATTAATCTGACTGGCAAAAACATAAATCCGGATGCAAAAATGGAGACAACCTGGGTAGAGGACGATTCTTCGATTCCGAGAAAGACCGACTATAGCGAGGAAGGCAAAAAAGAAAGGATAAATTGGATTAAAATGAACCTTAAAATTGAGCCGGACTATCTTTCAGGAAAGCAACCAAGCGCCGGCGCATTGAAAGGAAATATTGAGCACTACATCGGAATGAGCCAGATACCAAATGGAATAGCAGGCCCGATAAAAATTAATGGCGAGTATGCCAAAGGAAATTTCTATGTCCCTTTGGCAACAACGGAAGGGGCGTTGGTTTCATCAATTCATAGGGGGATGAATGTAATAACCAAAAGCGGAGGTGCAAATGCAAAAGTTTTAGGAGAGCAATTAACAAAAGCTCCTGTTTTTATTTTTAAGAATGCGCAAGGTGCATTGGAATTTGAAAAGTGGATTGGCAAGAATTTTGATAAAATCAAAAGTGTGTCAGAGTCAGCAACAAATCACGGAAAACTGCTAAAGATTGACACATTTCTTGTAGGCAGAAGATTGATTGCAAAGCTTTGTTTTTCATGCGGGGACGCAATGGGCGCCAATATGATAACAATGATGACAAGATATGTCATCAGCTACATTAATTCTAATTACAAGGTTGATGACATGATGTTCCAGAGCAATCTCGAGGGAGAAAAAAAGGTAACCCACATGAACTTTGTTGCAGGAAGAGGAAAAAGAATTTACGCTGACGCCATAATAAAAAAGGAGATTGTCGAAAAATACCTTCACACAAATGCTGAAAGGATGGCAAAAATCGCGCAAAACAGCGCTTACGGCTCAATGATGTCTGGGATGATAGGGGCAAACGCCCATATCGCAAACATAATGACTGCAATTTTCATTGCAACCGGCCAGGATGTTGCTCATGTGCATGATTCAAGCATCGGAATTACAACAATTGATGTAACCAATGAAAATGACCTGTATATTGCAGTAAATCTTCCGGGAGTTGCAATTGGGACAATTGGCGGAGGAACCGGCCTTGGAACCCAAAGAGAATGCCTTGAGATGATTGGATGCTCCGGGACAGGAAAAGTAAACAAGCTTGGAGAAATAATTGCGGCAAGCGCTCTTGCAGGGGAATTATCGCTGGCGGCAAGCCAGGCTGCCGGAGATTTTGCAAGCGCCCACGACAAATTAGGAAGAAACAGGCCGTCTGAAAAGGAATGAAAGCGGCATTTTTTGATTTTGACGGAACTCTGTATAACGGAGTGATTGCATTTGACTTCTTGAAGTACTTGATAAAAAATAAGTTCCTTGCAAGTGACGGGATTTCAAAGCTGCCTTCATTTTTGTTCCATTATATAATGGATAAGCTAAATTTAAAAAACAGGTACGATACAAACAAAGCACTTTATTCAAAATTAAAGGGCTGGAACGCCAAGCTTATCGAGGAAATATCGTCAGAATTTTGTCAAACCAGTGTAAAAAAAAATCTTTACAGGGATATTGTTAAAATGCTAAAGCAGCACAAGAAGGATGGCTACAAAATAATAATTGTTACATCAGCTTTAAGGGAAATAATAATTCCAGTCAAAAAAATACTTCCTGTTGACGATATTCTTGCAACAGAAATTAAAATCGTAAATGACATTTATTCTGGAAAAATTAAAAGCCTGCCGGTCGGACATAACAGGATAAATGTGGTAAGGGATTACTGCAAAAAAAATCAAATCGAGCTGTCAAAAAGCTACGCATACTCCGACCATTTTTCCGATGTGGCAATGCTAAAGAATGCAGGAAGAGCAGTTGCTACAAGGCCTGAAAAAAAGCTTTTATCGCATGCAAAAAGCATGGGATGGAAAATAATTAGCTAAGACCACTAAGTTTTTAAACCACTGAAAATTGACTTTTCCAATGGCAGACGAGTGCGTAAAGTTTCTTGACAGGGACGAAAAATTTGTCCTGTTTTACGGCAATGGTTTTATTATAGACGCATTGCCAAAAGGAACCCGGGTTATTTATCCGCCAAAACCAATCAAGGCAATCAAAAATCCTGCAAAGGCAATTGACGGGGCGCTTGAAAATCCATTGAATTCAGAGCCGCTTTTGAGGTTGCTAAAAAAAGGGATGAAGGTAACTATCGCATTTGACGACTTAAGCTTGCCTCTCCCCCCAATGAAAAATCCCGACTTGAGGCAGGTCGCAATAAAGCTAATTCTAAAAAAGCTGGATAAGGCAGGCATTGACGATATCCATCTTATTTCTGCCATCTGCCTGCACAGGAAAATGACAAAAAAAGAATTTGAGGGAATGCTTGGTAGGGATATAGTGGAAAGGTTTTATCCAGACAGGCTTTACAATCATGACGCAGAAGACAAATCAAATATGGTTAAAATCGGAAAGACAGAGCATGGGGACGAAGTTAACGTTAACAAAAGGGCGTATGAGTCAGACCTTGTTATTTACGTAAACATCAACTTTGTCCCGATGGATGGAGGCCACAAGTCTTTTGCGACTGGGCTTTGCGATTACCACACAGTCAAGCACACACATAATGTTCATGCATTGATGAACTCAACCTCATATTTTGACCCAGACAAATCAATGCTACATCGCATCCTCAGCAGGCAGGGAAAACTAATAGAGCAAAACCTGAAAATCTTCAGGCTTGAGATGACAATAAACAACGATTTGTTTCCGTCACATCTAAAGTTCCTCCAGAAAAGGCACGATGAGCTTAATTTTTTTGACAACGTTTCAGCAAGAATGCTTGCTGGCCTTATGTCAGTTCTCCCAAGAAGCATGCAGAGAAAAATAAGTTCTGGTGTGAGAAGCAACTATGGATTGATAGGAGCGTACGCCGGAAATGTAGACGAAATTCATAAAAAAGCGCTTGAGGACAACTTTCGCCAGTACGAAGTAAGCGTTGAAGGACAGTCTGATATTCTGATAGGGAGCATTCCGGACATGTCTCCTTATAATGTCAATTCAATTCTGAATCCAATATTATTTGTGTGCCTTGCCCACGGTTATTTCTTTAACCTCTACAAAAACAAGCCCATTGTAAAGAAGGGCGGAGTTATGATTTTAACCCACCCTTTGCCAAATGAATTTAACATGACACACCACCCATCCTACTATGATTTTTATAATGACATATTGCCAAAAACCCTTGACCCAAAGGAAATCGAGGGCAAATACGAAAAATCATATGCCTATAACGAAAAATACGTCGGTTTTTATAGGAATTCAAACGCGTTTCACGGTGTGCACCCGTTTTACATGTGGTACTGGGCCTGCTACTGCTTATCGTACATAGGAAAAACCATAATTGTCGGGGCAACTGATAAAAAAGTTCTCGAAACCTTAAAATTCGATTATGCAAAAGATGTGAATGAGGCAATAAAAATGGCGAAAGAGTTCCTTAAGAGCGAGAATCCAAGCATATCCTATTTAAAGGCCCCTCCGGTAGTCACAGTAAAAGTGCAGTAAGATGGGAGTGACGATAACAAGGTACTTCAAGAAGGATTTGACATACAGGCAGGCATACAATTCTCTTTTTTCTGACAATGATTTTTTGGAAGGGCTCGCACAAATTGCAAATGCGGAAAAAATGCAAATTGGCGATGCAAAATTGCTGTGCCGGAAATATCTCAAGGAGATAGCCGCAAACGCATCAACCAACACGCATTTCTGGAATTTTTCAGAGATATTTGTAAGAAAGAAAATTGTTGATAGCTTTGATAATATATTTGTCGACGGAAAAATCGGAGAGCTTAAGAAATTATCAAAAAGCTCTATAATAAACATAATGCCAAACCATCGGAGCGTGTTCGATTTCATGGTGCTTCCACATGTTCTTGTAAAGAGAACGACACTCATGCCGACAATACTTGCAGGAGAGGTATTCAACCAGTTTCCAATCGGACATTATTTGAGAAAACTTGGAGCTTA
>CAZGTJ010000006.1:0-707 GCA_964528545.1 uncultured Methanosarcinales archaeon | reverse complement strand
GAGCTTATTTTGTTAGAAGAGAAGAGCAAAACAGACTTTATTCTCTTGTCTTCAGATACTATGTCATGCTTATTGCGGAGTTTGAAATGATCCATATGTTTTTTATAGAAGGGGGAAGAAACAAAAAAGGAGGGTATTCAGAGCCCAAAACAGGAATTATAAAATATATTGTTGATGGCAAAAGCAAGTACTCGATAAAAAAGCCGATAATTTTTGTTCCAGTAAGTATCAGCTATGATTTCGTTCCTGAGAGCAAAATTGTCATAGAAGAGCATAAGTCAGGAAAAAGAAAGCATATCTTCAGCAGCGTATCAAGCTACCTTACAAAAAAAAGGCTTGGGAACTGCTATATTAATTTTGGAAATGCAATTAGTCTTGAAGATTTTATAGGTAAAAAAGCCGACAGGGACTCGATAAACAAGCTGGCAAGCTTCATTATAAGCGAAATAAAATCGCTTGTTGTTGTATCTCCAATATCGCTCCTGTGCTATACGCTGCTAAAAACAAAGGAAGGAAAAATTGATGTCAACAAGAAAACTCTCTATGGGATGTTTAGGAAAAATTATGAATACCTCAAAGAAAATCTAAAAAATGTCCAGCATATAGACTTGGAAAAACTCGATGATTATGTTGCCTTTGCAGACAGGAAAAATATAATCGATCTTGACGGGAGCATGAATGAAATTCGGATAGGCAGAACCCAAATG
>CAZGTJ010000005.1:1557-13584 GCA_964528545.1 uncultured Methanosarcinales archaeon | reverse complement strand
CGCATCGAGCTCTTTTTTTAGAAGCTGTTTTACCTTTTCAAACGACTCCTCTTTATTCTTGTGCTGCTTTATCCGCTCAAGAAGCTTCTCACATTTTTCCTTTTCTCTCGTGAGGATATTTTGCCTGTGCTTGCCGTCAACCTTCTGCTCGCAGAAAGCGCAGACATCAAGAGACTGTATCTTGTGCATTGCCTCATGGCAGTGCTCAATTTTCACCCCGAGGTCCCTTATGGCCCCGAAAATGTTTTTGTACTTCTCGTCTGCAACGGTTATCTCTTTTTCCTTTTCCTCTATCTTCTTGATAACATGTGGCAAATTATCCATGCTTTTGCCCTCAATGTCTTTTTTTAGGTGCCCTATTTGCACGTCAATTTTTTTTATCTCCTCGTTTACCTTGTTGTTCTGCTCAATTTTCTGGCTTAAAGTGGCGTCTGCGATGCTGAATTCTTTTTTTAGAAAGTTCAGCTCCTTTACTTCTTTTTCAGCTTCTTCCACCGATGCCCTTTTCCGGGCGATGGTATTCTTTATTTCGTTAATTTTCGGGATAAGCCCTGAAATTTTGATGTTTAATTCCGCAATTTCTTTTTTCCTATCCTCTAAATCCTTTTTTTTGTATTCCAGATCGTGAATGAACCCTTCAATGCCCCTTTTTTTCTCGCGGAGCGCATTTGTTATCACCCTTGAATTGTCGCGTATTTTTTTGTATTTGTCAATGTTAAACACTTTCCTTAAGGTATCCAGCCTTGCCTCAGTGCTCTCGTAAAGAATATGCTTCATCTCCTCTTGCGGAGTGTACACGGTGTATCGGTAAATCCAGTCCCTGCCTTTCTTAACAAGATCTTTCGGATAGCCAAGAAGGTCCAAGACGATGGATCTTAATTCCTCAGAAGTCGCGTCTTTCTTGTGGCCGTTGATTATTATATAGCCTGCTTCCTGCTTTATGTCATTCAGGCTTTTCTTGAGAACCCTCTTTATAATGACCTCCTTTTCTTCTATCGACATTTTAAGCTCGACGCTTCCCTCCTTCTTGCCGTGCCTCAATAAAGTGTAGCCGGGCAACTCCCCTTTTTTTGCTCCAAACAATGCAAATTCTATCGCAAGAAGTATAGTTGATTTTCCAGCGCCTATGTCGCCGGCAAGAAGCGTTGAGCCTGAGGGGAAATTTATCTCAGAGCTTTCGTAGCTTCGTATGTTGCAGAGCTTTACTGATTTGAGAAGCATATTGCAGCTAATGCTGGAAATTATTTAAAAGTTGCCATCTAAAAATTAATTTTTTGGCAAGACTTTTATACAGGGTGCTTATCACTGCGTTAATGTTAAACTTGGAAGTAGGGAATTTTTTTGTGAAGCAGGCAAATAGGGCGGTTTACATCAGCCCAAATATCATGATAAAGGTAAAAGTGCCTTTTGGAGAGGCAACAATTGTAAGCCCGTACGTCGGGAATGCCATAATCCTGCCCGGAAGCTTCCACGCGCCGCCAGAAAGGTATATCCATGCTCCGAAAGCCGAAATTGCCTCTGGTAAAAACGAACATTCAAATAGAATAATCTTAATCGAGGGTCTGGAGCAGATTGCAGAGACTGCAGTTAACAGGGGACTTGGCCGTGAAAATCACGCTTACGGCGAGACGAACCGCGAATCTATGCTTATATTCAAATTCTCCGGGCATAATCCTGGTTTTTTGGAAGCAATTGGCTATGACAAATACGGCCAAAACCCGATTCAAAAAGAGCCCAAGCCAGAGCATTACAAAAAAAGAACAAAGGGGTAATTATTCCATCAGCTTTTTCTTTAAATTCTCAATTACATTAACCGGAGTCGGATCGATCTTGTTCATTAACGCAAGGTAATAAGAAACGTAATCGGCATAATGTATTCCCGAGAAGATTCTGGCAAGAAGGCCGCTTCCTTTTGTCTCGACCTCTTCAACATCAAATTTTGTCCTTGAAATCTCTTTTATGACATCCATCCTTTTCCTTATCCTCTCATGGTCGTCCTTGTCCTTGATATAAATTGCGATGAACTTGTCCCTTGGCATATTTTGGTATCCAACAACTTCATTATGATTCATTTCCGCAAAAACGTGCGAGAATGCAGGCCATTTGCTGTTCTCGTTTATTTGGGTTTTCCAGCGGTAAGCGACTGGCCCAAAAGCATCTGAAGCGTAAATTACCGGAATTTTTCCGTAAATTTTTTTTGCAATGGATTGGCCGGTCTTTTTGTAGTCTCCGTCTTCCAGGACTTCAAGCATCTCTTTTATTTCCGTGCCGGGCACGTCAACAATTCCTGAATTGGACAGCACTCCAAGAACAGGAAAGAATAGGTAGCCAACCGATGCCCTTGGCTGCATTCCTGATGGCACTTTGATTACTTTCTTTGCCATTGACGCAATCTTCCCGCCGCTTGTGACAGCAACAATTTTTGCCTTCTTTTTTTCCGCGTCCACGAGGGCAGAAATCGTCTCCTCGGTATTTCCGGAATAAGACACTGCAAAAACAAGCGTGTTTTCATCAACCCAGTTTGGGACCTTATAATCTCTGGCGGTTGTTACGGGAATTTTTGCGTCCTTCATGTATATCCTGAGCAAATCGCCCCCGACAGCAGAGCCGCCCATGCCCATCACAACTATCTTGTTTATTTTCCCTGACACTGCGGCTCCTTTTGCAAGCTCCAATGCGGTCCTGCACTGATCCTTAAATCCGTCAATAACCTCCAGCATGTTTGAATTGTCATAATTCATGCCAAAAACAGCGCATTTCCTTTATTTAAAATTATCTGTTTATCTCCATATCGAAAGGCGCCTGTTTGCCCGTTCAAAAAACCGCAAGCTTTATATACAGAAAATGACTACTTATTAATGATTACAAAAATGAGATTTCCTGCATTTTTACTGATATTTATTGCAATAACGGCAAGCTCGGCAGTAGCACAAAGCCTAAATGTTAATGAAATAAGGCTTAATGTCGAGCATGACGAAGCCTATACTTATTCTCTTGAGCGGAGAGAAAGGATCGATTCAGTGAGCGGGATCACAAATGAAACCGTGATCAGGGCGGAAATCCTGCCGGGCTCGAATGTAACTTTCAGCATAAAAGTCGAGAATACGCTTAAAGGAAGCGGCAACGATATACGGAATGTTGTCGGGGGGATTACCATCGAGGACATTGATGACGGTGCAGACATTGACGAGGATACAAACACAATAGACCTTGGGGCCGGCAATGACGGCTGGCTTGACGCAAAATTCCAGATTCCGCTGGACGTTGACGAGGGAACTTATAATGTGGAAATCAAGCTTGAAGGCGACGGGGAAAATAACGCTGAAATCAGGGAAGACATCAGCTTCAGGCTTGAAGTGGAAAAGCTGAATCACGATTTAAGGATAACAAAAGTGCAGCTCAGCCCGGCCATTGTTTCCTGCGACAGAAAAACAAGCCTGAGCGCCACAATAGCAAACTTAGGCAGAAGCGAGGAAAATAATGTCGTGCTGGAAATAAGGTCGGCGGCCCTTGGACTTAACTCATTTGACCGCAACATTTTTCTTGAGACTTCAGAGGATGCAACTATCGATGAGATATCGCATTCAAAGACAACAAGCATAGAAGTCCCAAAATTTTTTGGCTCGGGAACTTATCCAATCACAATTAATCTTTACTGGCAGGAAAACATACTTTTTGACAAAAAAACAGTCAATCTCGTTGTGAGAGACTGTGGAGCGCAGGCAGGCGCAACCGGTCAGCAGGATAATCAAAGCAAGCAGGCCCCTGTCCAAGATAACCAGAGCGGCCCTGAAATAACCCCGGTGCAGGCAGAGCAAATGACCACAACAATCGAGGATCCTTACGCAAGAATACTAATTATCATGCTTGCGATTGTGGGATTATTTGTGGCATTGATTTACGTGACACTAGTTGTGCTGGTGTTCAAGAGAAAGCCAAAAGCCATCAAAAGCCAATAATCATTCCATAGGTTTTTATAGAAAATTAAATTTCACAGGATAAAAGAGGTGTTGATTTGAAGAGGATAACTTATAAAGATGAAGCCAGGCCCAAGAGTAGTTGTATTCATTGCACTATTTATGATTTTTCTAAACACGGCTTTAGCCGCTACTTACTATAAAAGCTCATGGCCCACCTCGTCAGGAACGGTGATAGCGTGCGACGGCAGCGATACAAGAATAAGCTGCGCCGACAGCGGCGATGGCGACAATCATTTTTGCATTTATTATGGCCAAAATGGTTGCCAGGCATTTGAAGGAGAGGACAATTACGGCAGCGCAGGATGCCTGATAGCCTGCGAAAGCACCCAGATAACCTGTTCTGACGGAACCTCAAGCGGGCAGTGCAGTTCATTCCAGCCCCTGTTGTGCAACAATGGAGTTTTAGAGCCAAAGGCATCAAGCTGCGGATGCCCTGCCGGAGCTGTTGTCGATGGAAACGAATGCGTTATACCTCCAGTTCAAAAATGCAGCGACCAGACACCTTACGGCCAGTGCAGTTCCACAATTCCCTTGTTCTGCAATAACGGGATTCTGGAAAACAAGGCAAGCATCTGCGGATGCCCTTTTGGAACGACTCAAAGCGGAGAAAATTGTATAGCCACAACCGCAATCCAGACCTGCAGTGACGGCACCCCCGCCAACCAATGCAGCTTCAGTAAGCCTTTATTTTGCAATAACGGAGTTTTGATCAGCCTGGCAAGCATCTGCGGATGCCCTGCCGGCCAGATTATAAGCGGAAACAATTGTGTTAGCCCAGCAACCCAAGTGTGCAGTGACGGAACCTTATTTGGCCAGTGCAGTTCTTCCAAGCCGTTGTTTTGTGATAATGGGGTGCTTATCAGCAAAGCAAGCGCCTGCGGCTGTTCGACAGGGCAAGTGAGCGGCGACATTTGTATTGCGGATTCCGGAAATGATGGAGATGAAAGCAGCGGCTTGATATCATTCAAGGGCATGCTTCTTATCATAGACGTCGATGCAAAAATTGATGGCAAGAAAGTCAATGTAAAGGATGGAAGAGGGATAAGCAGGGATTTGCATCCTGAATCGAGCCTGGAATTCAAGGTTGAGGCAAAAAATGAATTCAATTTGAGCGACAATCTCAAAATTGAGGATGTTACAGTTACTGTAACAATTGAGGGAATTGACAATGCAAACGACCTTGAGCAGGAATCTTCCTCGTTCGACTTGAGGCCGCAGCAGGACAAGGCAATAACATTAAGATTTACCGTGCCGCTAAATGTAGACGAGGGAAATTACAATGTTGATATAGAGGCGGAAGGAGAGGACGAAAATGGCGAAACGCACACGGCAGTTTTCACAACAGAAATAGAGGTTAAAAGGGAGGTCCATGACTTAAGATTTCTGGATTTTAACATAAACCCCCAAACAATAACATGCGGAAATTCAATTACATCAAACTACAGGATACTTAATGTTGGAAAGGATGATGAAGAGCTGGCCAAAGTTGCCATTTCAAGCCAGGATTTGGGAATTGACTTCGCCCAAGGCATTATCAACATAGCATCAGAATCGCAAAATAACATATTTTCAGGAGCAAATACAATAAAGCTCAAAGAAAACCTGCAGAGAGGAACTTATTCTGTTGCTGGAGGAGTTTACTCAGCCGATGGGGGATTAATGGACGAGAAGACAGCGCAAGTCACCGTAAGTGGTTGCCAGCAGACAATAGAGGGGGATGAGCCCGTTTTGCTTTTAATAAACCAGCCAAGCCAGCAGGCAAATGCAACATCGACGTTTGTAGAAACAACAACTGAAATTTCGCTTAGCGGATTTGCAAAAACTGCATTGCTTGCAGGGCTTGGGTTTATAATTTATCTCTTGTTTTTGATTTTTATTGTTGCTGTAATTGTAATCGCACTTTCTTAAAAATGGTAGACTGGGGAGAAATTGAAAGAAAGATCAGGCAAGAAAGGCAAGATAAAAATAATGAGGATTTGCAAAGAGCCCACGAAGAAACAAGCAGGAAGCTTGCAGCACAAAAAGAACAAAGAGAGCAGGAAGAATTAAAATTGGCACAACAGCAGCGTTTTGAAAAAGAACGTGAAAATTGGGGTAGCAAAGAAAAAGTTCTTGCAACATGGGAAAAAAGAGCGAAAAAACTCGTCGATATTGCAAATGAGCTTGAAAGTGAACTTAGGTCAGAATCCAAGCTTGCAATGCGCAGGTTTGAAGACCATGATTTTAGAATTTATGGATATAGGAAATTCGGACAAATTTTTGGCGGCTTTACCAAAGAGGCTGGAACATTTAGAATTAACGAACTAGGATATCAATCTGATTATCAAGGACCTTCCAATTTTTATGTACTAAAACTGCGTGGCAATGCTTTTAAAATCGACGATAGCGTATCTTCACCACCTCCTGCTGGACAATCTGTAGGTAAAAGATATAGTGATAAAGAGCTATTAAGGGAGGCAATACATTCCATCTTTTTGCCATTAATATCCGCTGATAGAATTAAAGACGGCAACGCTCCAATAATTAAGTCAATAGCTGACTTTTTCAGATACAGAGAAGATATATCAACTCTTCCTGCTCAAAGCAATGTAGGTTATGAAGCACATTATGAAAATCCTATTCCTAAAAAAACCAAAGTTGCAGGGTGGCCTCCGCCAACGGGATTTGCTCAAGACGAATTTGAAGATATCTATATATCTTTAATGTGGGAATCAAAAGGACAGTATAGTCATGCAATTGTACTTAATCCATTTTATAAGAATAATGACAAGTTTAGAAAGACTGCTTTAGGGGAATTTTATCTAATAACAGAGCATTAGGGGAAATATGTAGCTAGAATCAGAATTAACAATTTTACCCCCCATGCTCAATTATTCTTCTCATCCTGTGCACGAAATCCTCTGCAACCTTGTGGTATTTGTCAAAATCCTCTCCCCTGATGTCCTTTAATTCCCCGTGCGTAATCATCTTCATCAGCTTGTAAAAATTCCTCATCGTTGCGACGTATTTCTGCTCGAGCATTTTTCTTTTGACAAGCTTTTCCTCCATCAGGTCGGCAACGTGCTCCGGAGTCGGGGGAATCTCGCCTGTTCTCATTAAAGCAGCGTGGGCCGAATCAATTACTGCCCAGTACAAGTCGAGGACAGCCTGGGCAACATGCCATTTCGAGTTCGAAAGGGTGTTTGGAGCCCTTGAATAGTATGTCCAAATGCTCTCCTGCGTTGGCCTGATTCTGCCTTTTTTTAAAAGGGCCTGCATCGGGTCAAAAAATCCCGAATCAATGAGCGCAACCCCGTCTCTTAACAGGTTTATCGCAATAGGATCGCCGTTTCTTATGTAGTCCCAAAATGCGGTAAATCTTAATGTCGTTATATGGAGCTTTGTCGATACTTTAACCACGGTTTTTTGAACAATCAGCCTGTAAGCCTCGATGACTTCGGAAGTAAGGTTCATCATCAAGTCATCGACAATGACAAGAATATCAATATCTCCCCCGGGCCCTTTTGTTTTTCTCACTGTTGAGCCAAACAAAACTACCGCCCTGACAAAGCTTCCAAGCTCTGCATAAATTTCATTTGTAAAGCGGTATGCCGTGTCAACATCCTCTTTGTAGTAGCGCTCAAGGTTAGGGTGCTGCTTTTTTGGAATATCCAACTTCATAAGGCCTCCGAATCTTCAGATGAGGAGGCAAGCAAATACTTGTATTTGGATGCCTCTTTTTTTTTAAAATAATCAGCAATTTGCTTATTTTAAGGATATTTGTATTTAAATTTATGGCATTGTTTAAAAGGTTTTGTTGTTACTTGAAAATCAGAAATTGAATTATCGAATAAAAATGCTTATATAATTCACTATAGAATTTAGCAATATGATTCAGGAATTGAAAAAAATCTTTCATTCAACAATAAAATCCCTCGAGGTACTGTATGTTATAGAAGGCACAAAAAAATGCGCAAGAGTCCTTGTTTTCGAGGAAGAAATAAATAAAGTTAAGGGCTTTTTGAACGGAAAGGGTATTTTTTATGAAATTTCAGACTTTAAAGTCATAAAGCAAAACGTGCAAAGCGAGTTTTATTCAGACAAATCCATAAAAATTTCACAGAACTCAAACCAAAAGGGACATTATTTTTTTTATATTTCAAAAGCAGGCAATCTTGCAGAAATGGCAAAAGCTGCAGAGGCGGACAGCAATCATGCGGAGCTCGGATTAATTTTAGGCTATCCAAAATGCTGCATTGATTTCTTCGCTGAGAATTTCAATGAAAACAATTCTGACTTGACTCTGGATATTCTAAGAAATTCAGAAAAAATGGAATTTCTTTTCTTCAATAACATCTGCGCAAGGCATTTTGACATATCCCTTCTAAGCCATTTTCCGCATTCCTTTGACTGCAAGCCTTCAATTGAAATTGCAAAAAGCAACTTGAAAATTATAGGCAAGCATGGCAGGAAGACTGCATCAATGTTTGAAAATATCCTCAGAAGCGCCGTGATTTATACTATTGATGAGGGCATTTTTTTCCTCAGGAATTACAAAAAAATAAACACAAAAATAATTTATAATGATATTCTCGAGTGCGCAAGGACAAAGCTGTACTACCTTTTGTCGTCCAGCAAAATGCTTGAAATTAAGGGAAAAAACCATTTTTCAGTTGGTGGAGAAAGCATAGGCGGAGAAGGATTCGGAATTATGGTTTTTATTTAGATATTATTTTCTTCGAAGAGCTGGGGGTATCTTAACTTATAGTGATTCATTAATTCGCTAAACATTGGAAAAAAGAAGTCAGGGGACATTTTTTTTGCAAAGGGCAGAACATATATTTTGTCTCTTGCTATTTGCCGTTTCATTTTTTGTGTCGGCTCTTCTGTAAATTGGTTAATGTATGGCGGGGTGTAATAGCACAATGAGTTAGTCAGCCTGTCTGCCAGCCCTACAACTTGGGTTGGCCATAGTGATTTTTCCAATGCCTTAAATTTCATCTCAATTTTTTGGTCGTAGCTTGATGCTCCCCTGACAAGGTAATGCTTGTCTGTTAGCGGCCAAAGAAGCTCTGCAATATTTTCTCCAAACATTCTGATTATTTTAGATTTAGGAACATATCTGTCATCGGGAACATCATGCAATAAAGCTATTATTGGCCCTTCTGGATGAATCTTTGAGAAACGAACATTGCCTTTTAGCATCTCGTGCTTTTGGTAATCTATGCTCACCAAAGATGTAGGATAACTATGCTCTTCAAGAGCCGGAACGCTACTATCTCTGATTTTCCGTCTGTGCACCTTACTGGCAGAATCAAGTGCAAGCTGTACGCCTTTATCTTCTTTTAGGCCTGTCTCTTCTAGTCTTGCTTCCAAATCCTCTCTTGTAGCTAACGGAGGAATATTAAAGTAAGGAGCTTCGCCTAGTTTGGGTGCCATGCATGCAGATAAAAGCAGGACATTTAAAAATCTTTCCAAATTAACTACTTTTAAGTAAATACTATTTAGAATAAACCCCTATTCTTGTGCCTTTTGTCGAGAATTCATTTTCTTTTCTTAATCTTGACGGGTGGAAAACATTGCCGTACACAACCAGTTTCCCGCTCAGCTCTCTTAGGAGCTTTTGCTCGAGCCCTCTTTCCATCGGGGCATCAGGGCTTGAGAACAAGACGTCATATTTTGAAAAATCATGAGCGAAAAAATCTTGGTTGTGGAATTTTGCATTTTTTATTTTGAATCGCGACTTCATTTCCAGTGCCTTGCCATGCAAAAAGCTGTCAATTTCAACCCCCTCTGCATTTTTGCAGAACAGCGACGCAATCAATACCACTTTTCCATCGCCGCTTCCAATGTCAAGGAAATTCCTGAATTTTTGCAGGTTTAGCTTATTAAATGCGTCGAAAATTTCCCCGGAAACAGACGCGTTCCAAAATCCTTTCTGCGTTGACCACATCGGAAGCTTTCCATTTTTAAGAAGGGAGTTGTAGAATTTATCGTATTCGAGCCTGATTCTGTCGAATTCTTCCATAAAATTCATTTTTTAGGTTCATTATTTAAATTTTCTCAAAACCAAAAAGTTTATTAACATGCCATGTTGGATACAATATCCAAGTGATGGGGATGGAAATAACATTAACTGATATAATGAGTCTTGTCAAAAAAAGGGGAAAAGCGGATGAAAAAACTGCTAAATCAGGCGAGAATAAAGCTGAAACTAGAGCTGGAATCCGAAAGCCATTAGAGCTATCGCTTTCTGCAATTGCGAGCGTGCTTTCAAGAAAGGCAATTGAGGAGCAAAAAAAAGAAACAGCAAAACCAGGAATTGTTGACGGAAATAAAAAATATGCAACAGTCAAAGAAAGGAGAGATGCAGTTTCTGGAGGATATGGCACAATTTCAAAGTCTTACGGGCAGGCTCGATTGGCATCTTACGCTGATTACAGCAAGCTGTTCAGCCATATCGGACAGTTCAGGGCAAACAGCCCTTATTCAATTGCAAAATCAAATGGCGAATCCGAGATGATTTCATCTTCTCAATCTTATGCTGACTCGCAGCCTGTTGACAAATTGGCATTTATCGCAAAGTACTTTTCAGTCGGGCAGGAAATGAGTGCAGGGGCAATGGTCTCAAGAGGAATAAGCCTTGAAGAATTTAACCTGGCACAACTCTCGATGAAACTTGACCCTGTAAGGTACAGGCTTAAGTCAAGCACTTCCTAGAATTCTAATCCGGCATCTTTTCTTAATTTGTGCAGTACTGCCATGCTTGCATCAAGCCTGCTCGCAGCTTTTTCCGTGTCGGACATGTAGCGGTCAGCTGTTGAAATTCTTTCCCGAATCTGCCCAACCGCCGCCTTCTGCTCTTGCGTAAGATTGTATCCGAGGTTTACCGCATTTGAAATCCGGACAAGCCGGGTATAGTCATTATACATCTGCTGGATCCTTTCATACCCTCCCGCCGCATCTTCTTTTGCAGCCTGCCTTCCTTCCTGCGTCTGCTCCGCCTCGAAAAGATGCGAGATGTCAACAGTTCTTGCTTCAGGAGCAACTTCCTTGGCAATCTTGTTTGTGCGCAGCTCGCGCATTGATTCTTTGATGAGCTCCTCTATTTCATGTATCTTCTTTTTTTCCTTTTCTTCAAGATGCTTTAGTTTCTTTATTTTGTCCTCTGGACTCATCTTCTCGAGCTCTTTTCTTATTTCCATTTTGATACGGCTGATTTGATTCTATTTCAATTTTTCGCCCTGAATGCCCTGAATGCGAAAATTTATATAATCAGAGTCCAATGAATCTGCATAAACAAAAAAAAGGGATAAAATGAAAGAAAATCCGGATGCTTCCTATTATCTTGGGAAGTTTCATTTTTGGATAATGGTGGCCTTTTGGGATTTTGAAATTATAAGGGTCTTTAGCTATTTTCTTACAACCAATGCGCTGGCGACATTCGAGGCCGTTATCGGCTATTTCAAGTTTGACATAGTGCTGCTCATACTTACAACGTTATCGCTCATATTTGCAATACCTCATTTGTCAAGACGG
The DNA here is from genome assembly GCA_964528545.1 of uncultured Methanosarcinales archaeon. Taxonomy (GTDB): domain Archaea; phylum Nanobdellota; class Nanobdellia; order Woesearchaeales; family GW2011-AR4. The sequence goes on along the minus strand of CAZGTJ010000005.1, from coordinate 2,086 downwards.
GAAGACATGAAATTTGCAGCTGTCTCTTTTTTCATCTCGCTGCTTTTCTTTTCCTTTATGCTGTATGGCTATTTTGGCCCCTACAATGATTCCGAGCAGCATGTCTATGAGTCTATTTTGGAACTGAGGAACTTTTTTGCTCATGACAATTTGGCACAGATCGACATAAAACGAATAGGAATAGGCTATGAATTAATTGCAGTCGCTCTGATTGCTTTGCTTTTGTTTTTGATGAGGCTCAGAAGGAAAAATGCAGAAAAACGTTTTGCCGAGCAAAATGGCCAAGCTCCTGAAGCCAAATGACTAATCTATTCTGATATTTATTCTAAAGGGACTGCGCTCCAGAGAGTCCAGTCATTGGATGGTGCATAAGCCCCAAATATGTAATTTGGAGGCTTTGCTTGGCCAAAGAATGAGTATTGGACATCACCCCATGACTGTCCGACCCCGGCGCCTCTCACCCCGAATCCATAAACGGGGCTTCCAAAAAATTTCCATGTTTTCATCAATCCGTGAAAGTCGCTCTGGT
>CAZGTJ010000005.1:0-1547 GCA_964528545.1 uncultured Methanosarcinales archaeon | reverse complement strand
TTGACGCATCTGCGCCCGGCTCAACAGTGAATGCCTTGCTGTACCCGTACTTCCTTAGGATATCGACGATTTGCTTTACAGGGCTGTTCCCTTGGCCCGGGGCAAGGTGGTCATCATGGTAGCCGTAGTTGTCGGCAAGATGGACATTCCCGACCATCCCTTCTTTTGCAATGCTCTCTATCTGGTTAAGAACCCATTTGTTGAAATTTGCATCGTTTTCTTCCTTTGTTTTTCTTGGATCATCCTGCCAGTATTTTCTCCACAGATTAATGTGGCCGGTGTCAATTGTTGCCTTGATGTGCTTTTCAGCAAGCTTTTGCGCTTCGCCTTTGCTTATGCCCATGTAGTAGGGGTTTGGCTGCAAGATGCCCTCTTTTGCTTTTTCAGGAGTGATTTCTTCAGGATACATGCTCGCGCCGTGCCTGATCTCCCTTTCGGTCAGCATCTCAACCATTCTCTCCCTTGATTTTTTGATTATCCACTTTAATTCCTCAATGTGGCCTCCGAACCTTTCAGGGAAAATATGCTCGACACAAACTGTAACTGGGTTATTCGGGTCTCTTGTTTTTCTTAATGCGTGTATTCCCGCCTCTGCATAAAACCGAACGCCTTCTTTCTCAAGCCTTTTTATCGGAGTTATTATGTTGTCTTTCGTCTGCCTTGTATCGAGGGCCTGCTGCGCCTGCGACGAGGCTGCCGTCCTTGCATATTCAAGACTTCTCTTGTTTTCGTCTATCGCCCTTTTGATAATTTCAAGCGGGTGCTTCAATTCAGGGCCTGCAAACCCGGCTGTTGCCCTGACAAGCTCGTCATCCTGCCTTAACATCTTCCATTTTTCTTCCTCGGGAATCGTCTTGTCGAGCTGCTCGTAATATTTTTTTGCTTCCTCAAGCTTTCGGATTGCCCTGAGCGCATTTTGAGTGCCTTGAGAATAATACAAGGACCATCCCCTTGCAGTCCCCTCATTTGCATCGAGAGTGGCCTTGACATACGCTTCTTCCGGATACATCTTTTCATAATAGGTTGGCTTTCTTCCGTTTTTTCTCTCGAAGAATTCGTTAAAGTCGCTCGCTTCGCGCCTGAAATCCTCGAATGATTTCATCGTGACCTTGAATTGCTTTGTGTCTTCATCAAACTCAGGGACACGCCCCTTTATCGGGTCGTACGGGTCTGCAATTTTCCTGTTGTCGTAATCAAGGTACTCCCCCTTCCTGATAAACACTCTTCTTCCGTTCTGGTCTTCCCCCCATGAATCCTTTTGAGCAACTTTCCACACGGGCTGGGCCACGAGGCGGTTTTTTTGCATCGAATCAATTCTCCCTCCAGTCCTTTCATCGAGAAGCTCGAATCTTGCATCAACTTCTTGAGTGTGGGCTTGCTTGAACATCAATCTTCCTGAAGGGTCTCTTGCAAGGTTAAGATGGCCGCTCTCATCATCAAGGTACATTTCAGTGATTGGCCGCTCGAACTCGCCGGCATGCATCACCACAGAGCCTCCTTTTGCCACATCCGCCTGAAAATCTATTGCCGTCTTGAGCTCCTCAAGG
>CAZGTJ010000004.1:0-14574 GCA_964528545.1 uncultured Methanosarcinales archaeon | reverse complement strand
AGAAACAAGATTTTTTGATTTCCCTATGTACTTTACAACTTTCTGCTTTATTTTCCCCTCAATTCTTACGGATTTTACAAGATAATAATAGTAATTATTGTTGATTTTTTTGACTCTGATAAACACCATTCTCTGATTTAGGCACTACCTTATATTTAAACATTATCAATATTCCAATTTTAATATAATTAGGCATTACACATAATATATTTTTAGGCACTATTTAAGAATAATACTTATAAACTTCAGTTAATGTAATATTTTAGCACTACATTTTTAGGCACTACTAAATAAATAATAGAAGATAAAAACACAAGTTTTTAGCACTACTTTATAGAATCAGTAATACTGCGCCGTGCACTCAACGCTGCACTTCATGCACACAAACTTCTGTATGAAATTGCATTTTTTCACTTGCGCGCATAACATGACCGGCTGTCCTCCGGGAAATTGCCGCATGCCGTCTTTTGGAATACATTCACCTTCGCCGTCCTTGAGATAGGAGCCAATGCTCACGTCCCATGTGCACGTTGGCACAAATCCCTGGCAGTTCTCTGGACTTTCGGTGTAGAAGGATTCGGTTACAGAACCCGTAATCCCAATCCCCCAAGATACTACAGACAGAGCAACTAACCCTACACTAAGTGCCGTTGTACTTATTCCAATAGCACCTGCAATTGTCTGTACACCTGCAGTATAAGCTGCGGTAATGGTTGAAAACACGCTGCTACTGCTGGCAAGACCAACCCCCGTTGCACTTCCTATCGCTCCTGCCTCTGCGGCAGCTCCAGCAGCTATGGCTGCAAAACCTGCCACAAATATTGTCACTATAGCTATTATTGCAATTATTGTAATTGCCAGCGTAACATAACACCCTGCATTCGGCTCAAACACCTGCCTTGCAACTGCCTTCTTTAATTGCTGCGATGCGCAGTTCACCGCCGTAAATTCTGTAAACCCAAGTATGTTTGCCCAGATTTTCTTGTTCACCTTGTCCTCAAATGATGGAATCGGAACCCAAAACCCTTTCTTGCCTTTCAGAATTCCAACGCCTTTTGCATCCTTTCCCTGTTGGTCTCCATAGTAAATTGTGAGCTTTTGCTGCCTGTTGAAGACCATATCATCCGGCTCAAAAGTGTAAACAGGATTTTCAAGAACATAAACCAAGTCGGCCCTTTTCTTTATCTCCTTGTTCTCCTTTTCAACAGGTATGTTCTTTGAGACCGCTTCATTTGGATAGCTCTGCTGAACGCTTATGTATTCAACATACGCGCCTTTAAGATTCATTGTTGTCCCTTCAGAAATATCAAGCTGCGCTTTCTTGTCTACCGAAAAAATCGAGTAGGGCATGATTGCGGGATTCGTTGCACTGTTGTTTTGAAGCTGCGTTATTTTTTTCAGTTCAGACCTTCCAAGCTTTGCTGTAAACATAAACTTATACATCTGCCTGTCCGGCGTAATTGATTTCCTGTCTGTTATAACAAAGGTCACTATGTCTGTTTCAGGATTTTTGTATTCGATATCAAAATCGCTCTGCTTAATGTAGTCGAGCTTTTTTAGAGGCTCCTTTGGGTCAAAGTCAGAGTCAAAAAGATGGTCGTTTACCTCACTTGCAGCCTCGAATACCTGCCTGTATCTTATGTCAAACGTGTTGTAGAATTCGCTGAATTCCTTTGAAAAGCTTTGCTTTGAGGCTTTAATTGGATAAACAACCCTTACAACCACATCATTATTGCTAAAGTCGATGTAAGTGAAAGGATTTCCCTTTTCGACCTGAAATCCAAATTTTGATGCGTTTGCCCCGTCAACACAGTCTGGAACTTTTTCATTTACGTATTCAATCAATCGCTCCTGCGTCTGGTTCAGGAAAGGCTGGATATTGACCTGGTTTAAGTACCAGTAGCTTGTGCCCTTGAAGCTTATCAGGTTCGGAGTTTGAATGTATCCCCCATTCTGCCCCAGAATCACAAGACCTTCAAAAGTTGATTTCCTTATGCAGTCGCTTACGTATTTGTTTATTTCGTCAGCCCTCAAGGAAAGCTCCAGTTCGGCCTTTTCCTGGGAATCTTCTCCCCTAAGATTGCTGTAGTAATACCCAAGAACGATAATTGCAAACAGCCCGAGGCCTAGGACTACAAATAGCGAAAGCTGGCCTCTTTTGCCCATCAGAAATTATTTTCTTACAGTTGTTTTTAATTATTTCGATTTTTTGCGATAATCTTCAAGTTTAAATTTTCCGATAGATTTAAATACAAATATTGGGAGAAAATGACTATGGCCACCCCTTTCAGGCAGGTAATAGAATTCTTCGACAGCATAGGGTTGTTTGATGTAGTCCTTCCGTTTCTGCTTGTTTTCACAATAGTATTTGCAATTCTTGAAAAGACAAAAGTCCTTGGAATGGAGGATGTTGACGGCAAGAAGTACACGAGAAAAAACCTGAACGCAATCGCAGCCTTTGTCCTTGCATTTCTTGTGATTGCCTCATCACAGCTGGTTGAAATAATAACAACAGTCTCGTCGCAGGCGGTCATCGTGCTTTTCCTTGCAGTCCTCTTCTTAATGCTTGTGGGCTCATTTTACAAGGAAGGCGAGCCGGTTTATCTCGAAGGAGGATGGAAAATAGTATTTATGATTATTGTGTTTCTCTCCATCATGGGCATTTTTTTGAATGCAATCAAGTCCGCAGATGGAAAAACATGGCTTCAAAGAATGCTTGATTTCACGGGCTCTGGAGGGGATGAGCTTGCCGGTTCAATTCTTTTGCTTGCAATTATCGTCTTTTTTATTATCTACGCCACAAAAGATGAGGGCAGCGGACATGGGCACGGGGGAGAGCATCACTAAATTCATAAGATTTATATATTAACATTTAAATAAACCAGCTAAAGAGGTACTATATGGCCGCGCAAGCATTCCAATTTGAAGGTTTTATAAGGGCCCTTGAAAGGTGGGGCGTGCAAGAAATGCTAGTTTTCCTTCTTATTTTTGTCATCATATACGCAGTCCTTCAAAAAACCAGGATTCTTGGAGAGGGCAAGAAGAACCTTAATGTCATTGTCGCCCTTGTAGTTGGGGCTTTGGTCATTATCCCGCATATTACAGGGAGATTTCCAGCAAATGCAGACCCTGTAGTTATAATAATGGATTCACTGCCACAAGTATCACTTGTTATTGTCGCAATAATTTTTTTGCTGATTCTAATCGGGGTATTTGGGCAAGAGCAGGTGTTTTTGGGCCTTACCATGCCCGGGTGGATTACCGTAATCTCATTAATAATAATTCCACTCGTTTTTGGAGGGGCAGCAGGATGGTGGAGTAATGGAGTCGGGCAAACTCTTGAGGACTTCTTTGGAACAGAAGGAGTCGCAATCTTTATCATGCTTGTTGTATTTGGACTGATTATTGCATGGGTTACAAGTGATTCAAAGGAAAAGGATATGCCTATTACAAACCGGCTTGGCATCGACTTTAACAAACTATTTGGCAAGGGTGGCGGAGGCCATTAGCCAATGGCAACATTTCTGGATGTGACCGGGCTGGCACACTTTGCAAGCATATTTGTTTTCCTGTTTGCATGGATTGTAGTCTATGCGGTTCTTGTATGGACAAAGATTCTTGGGGACAACAAGGCCGTAGGGGCAATCTTGGGGTTTTTGTTTGCAATTTTCATTGTCATTTCGCCGACCGCTACAAATATCATTGCAGGCGTAGCTCCTTTTTTGGCCGTGGTTTTTATTTTCATAGTTTTGCTGTCAGTTGCAACTAAGATGCTCGGGCACGACGCAGAATTGCCTCCGGCAATAAAAGGCATTTTTTCATTGATTTTGCTTTTTGTTATTGTTATTGGAGCAGGAGTCCACCTTAAGGAGGAGGTGGATGCAAGGGAAAGCGCAGGAACACTCTCAAACACGCTAAAGGTTTTTTTTAGCCCCACAATATTAGGGGTCATTTTGCTTTTTGCAATTGCCGTTTTTACAATCGCGCTCTTGGCAGGCGCCGGCGCCCACGGACACTGATTCAGTAACCGTTTATGAATTTTGAGGCTAAATTCCGTTATCAGTCAAGAATTTTAATCAAATCAGAAAATCATTTGCCTTTTGGGACCAAGGGATCCTTGTAGTCTTTTGTCATCCTGTCGAGCTTGTTGACATTTTCTGTTAGCGATGGCAGGACTTTCTGGAACACTTTTTCCATTGCCTTGATTTCGACCCCTACATCAACAATGCTCTGGTCATATGCTGAAATTTTTTGGATTATGCTTTTTGTAAGCGAATCGATGCTAAGCCTCAAGTCAATCATCTGCTGCTCAAGCTTTGCAATCCTATCCTCGCTTTTTTCCTTCCATTCTACGACTTTCTTTATCTCTTTTGCAAGCTCTTCCCATTTCTCGTCTATTATTGCTTCAGCAATCTCCTGGATTCTTTCATCGCTTGCCCCGTAATCCTGCTGCTGGTAGTTAGGAGGCGCATACTGCGATGTATCCATCGGAGGATGGTATTCCATGACTTCTGGCTGGGGCATTTCGGCCTGCGGCATTGTCGAAGCATTCATGCTTGCCTGGTTGATTGCGTCATAAACCTGCTGCGTGTTGTACCCTTGAGATTGAAGCGCCTGCACTATCTGGTTGTGAGCGTAGCCCTGCTGCTTCATCATAATCACCTGGTCAACAGGAGAAGACTGAATTTGGGGGGCCATTGCCATGTCTCCAGGAGGCATTGGGGCCGGCTCTATGGACTCTGTCTTTTTTTTGCCAAATTTTAAGAAAGCCATCATGCACCTCTTTTGATGCATTACTTTAAACAAACCTATTTAAAACTTTCTATTGACGTTTTTTCTCAAGAATTTCATCCACAATGCGCTCAACTTCCGCCTGCGTCACAAACTTGACAGGGTTCCACAGGCCGATGTATTTTTCAAGGACCTTGACATCCTCTTTTCTTGCAACCATCTGAAGCTCCATTATGACCTTCATGAACTTTTCCTTGATTTCATGGATTTCCTTTTTTATTTCGCTTATTTCAGAATTGAAAGTCTTGAGCTCAGCGGCATAATACTTGTTTTTGGATATTATGTTTTCTTCAGTTATCTGGTATATCCTTCGAAGATTAGTGACGCTTTCTTCCATAAGCCTCATTCGTCTGCTTAGCGAATTCATGTCATCGGAAATGCCGCTTAAATCCGGCATTTCAGGCTGTTTTGGCTTGGTTCCAAATGTAAGAATCCCTTTTTTGGGCGGCGGGGGTATAGGCTCTTGCAAATTCTTCATACCTCTTTTTTGATTTCAATCGCAGTTAGTTATATAAATCTTGTTGTTTCAGCTTGTGATGTAAATTTTTCTTGCGTCTTTGACGATTTTCAAGTCAATTTCCTTAACCAAAACCGCTTCCTTGTTATGGTTCAATTTGATTATGGTTCCGTAAAATGGAACTGCTATTTGCGTTCTGCCAAGCAGAACATTGCTGCAATGCTGATTATGGAACTTGGACGCGGCATTCACATAAACAAAAATAACGGCGTTTTCTATGGCCCTTGCCGAAACTAGCGAGTCCACTTCTTTTGGAATTCTGTTCTTGAAGTATTTGTAGTATGTTGCATCATACGTGCTGGATTTTGAGCTCCAAAAGGAAGGGCAAAAAACGATGTCCGCTTTTTTCTTCATGTGCTGCCTTGTAACTTCAGGATGCAATAAGTCAAGGCAAATCTGCAGTCCAATGCTTCCGATTTTTGTCTTGAAGACCTTTGCTTCATTTCCGGCAGTCAGGTATTTTTTCTCGGATCTTGTAAGGAATGCTTTCCTGTAGTTTCCAATTGTTTTTCCTTTGTCGTTGAATAAATAGCTGGTGTTGTAAAACTTATTTCCGGATTTTTCTATTATCGAGCCCATTACAGAGTGGATTTTATACTTTCTTGATAATTGCGAAAAAAACCTTTTTGAAGCATCAGCCGTTCCTTGGCCATACGCCTTCTTGTTTAGCGGTCCCGTAAAAAATATTTCCGGAAAGCAGATAATATCGCATTTTCTTGATTTTGCCTTCCTAAAGAACTTTTCAGCCTTCTGAAGATTTTTTTCAAAGCTTTTTTCGACTTTAAACTGGACAGCGCAGATTTTGATTTTTGGCATTTTTATTTTTAAATAATACTAAGGATTAATCATCATGGTATTTAATTTTTCCTAAAAACCGCAATATTTATATAGGCAACATATTAGGATATAATATATTATCGATTTTATAAGATAAAATATATTTTATAATATAATTCAGCTGTTTTAAATGAAGAAGCCGATTAGCGCAACTATCGACGAGGACTTGATACACTGGATAGAAAAGGAGCTTAGGAATTCTGAAAAATACAGGAACAAGTCCCATTTGATTGAAGTCGCCCTTTCCCACCTGAAAAACGGAGGCAGGAGATAATGGTGCTCTTCGGCGAAACAAAAAAGCCTTTTTCCTATACTATTTTAAGGGAAGGAGAGGAAACAATTCTTCTTGTTGACCTGGAGCAGTACTCGCACGTCCCTTCCCTGGAGGATGATCAGGCGTGCATGGCAAGGACGATAGATATTCTTGCGGAGGCAGGGCTTGTTACCAAAATAATTTACACGCAAAAGAGAAATTACGAATATGACTACACTCAGACGTCGATGGTGCAGGAAATTTCCCGCATATACACCCAATTAACAAAAAGAAAAGACTTGCTCGGATATAACAGCATTCTTGCAAGCCCAAAATGCACAAAGTGGGCCCCCCAATGGTATTCAGCTTTGCAGAACACAATCGCAGACCTGCTAAAGCGCGACCCTATAGGAGCTTACGTCGAGCTTAAGAGGACAATACGGGAAGAAAGGATAAAAATTGACCGCTCTTTTGACTTGAATTACAAGGAGTGCGCGAAAAAATACATTGCAATCGCAGATTACCTTATGAGAATTCTTGAAGAAACCAAGTTGATCCAGAGCGCAAAGCAATATTTGTCGGGATTTAAGATAGGGGATAGGGCGGTGTACCGAAGAATCTTCACCCCCGACATAAGGCCGGATTTTATGTTCACAAAGTTAATGGCCTCTTTTCCTCCCGAGGCAGAGGAAATTGACAGCTACAACATTGACAGGGAAACGGAAGTCACTATTTTTGAGCTGCCGGACAATGTCCAGTATCTTTACCACCTGATTCCCCCGGAATTCAAGCTTACAGAGGAAAAATACGAGATACTCGACACAGCAAGAAGAATTATGTCGGAGCACAAGCCAACGAGGCAGGAGTTTATCGATCCTGAAAGAATGAGGCAGGTGTTTTATAACATCGGCTCGGACCTTATTCAGGAGCTTGTCGATTACAGGAGCCTGAAAATGAGCTCGAACGAAATTGATGAATTAACAAAAATTCTTGTCAGGTACACGGTTGGATTTGGCCTTATCGAAGTTCTTCTGCAGGACCAGAAAATTCAGGATATAACAATAAATTCCCCGATGGGGGAAAATCCAATTTTCATTGTCCATCAGGATTTTTCAGACTGCAAGACAAACATAGTCCCGACAGTTCCGGAAGCAGAATCGTGGGCTTCAAAACTAAGGCTGATCTCGGGAAGGCCGCTGGATGAGGCAAACCCCATTTTGGATACCGAATTGAATCTCCCGGGCGCAAGCGCAAGAATTGCAGTTATCTCAGCACCCCTCAATCCAAGCGGGCTTGCGTTTGCTTTCCGAAGGCACAGGGACAAGCCATGGACTCTTCCGCTGTTTATTAACCAGAAAATGCTGAACCCTCTTGCAGCAGGAATTATCAGCTTTTTGGTTGATGGCTCAAGGTCAATGCTTATAGCCGGGACAAGAAGCGCAGGGAAAACAAGCTTGCTTGGCGCGATTCTGGTCGAACTTATGAGAAAATACCGTGTAATAACAGTTGAAGACACTCTTGAGCTTCCAACAGGCTCATTAAGAAAGCTCGGGTACAATATACAATCGATGAAAGTTGCTGCCGCTCTTACAAAAGGAACAAGCGAAGTTCCTGCTGACGAGGGCATAAGGGCAACGCTTAGGATGGGAGACTCTGCTTTAATTATCGGCGAGATTAGAAGCAAGGAAGCGCTCGCGCTATACGAGGCAATGAGAGTTGGTGCACTGGCAAATGTTGTAGCCGGAACAATCCACGGCGACTCCCCTTATGGTGTTTTTGACAGGGTCGTAAATGATTTGCAGGTTCCGAGAACAAGCTTTAAGGCAACTGATGTTATTATTGTCGCAAATCCCGTGAAAAGCGCAGACGGCCTGCACAGGTGGAGGAGGCTGACGCAGATAACAGAGGTGCGCAAGCAATGGGAGCAGGACCCATTGACCGAGAAGGGATTTGTCGATTTGATGAAGTACGACTCAAAAAAAGACGAATTGCTTGCAAGCGAGGAGTTAATGGACGGCGACTCTGAAATTCTGAAGGCAATTGCGGGAAATGTCAAGGAATGGGCAGGAAACTGGGATGCTGTGTGGGACAACATAATTCTCAGGGCAAAAACCAAGCAGGCTCTTGTTGAAATTGCAAGCAAAACCGGCTATACGGATTTGCTTGAAGCGCAGTTCGTGATACAAAGCAATGACCAGTTCCACAAAATTTCAGAAAAAATCAAGGACGAAGTTGGCTCCCTTGACTCAAAAAGAATTTACTTTGAGTGGAATGAATGGATAAAAAGGCACGTCAAGAGGCTTGATTTCCATAAGGCATTGTAAGCATAGGCAAATTAGAAAAAAAGAGGCACGAATTTGACAGCTGAAATAGATAAGGAAAAGCTAAGAAATCTTGTTGAGATTTACAAATCTCACCTTGAAAAAGAGCTTGGGGCAAAGTTTGAGGAATCTCCCAAGATTGTAACAAAGGAATACCAGGATTTCAAGGCAGATTTTCTTCCGCGGCATATGACAATTTATGAAAATCTCTGTAGATGGTCTGAGAATGTTCTGAAGATAAAGCCAGATGCAAAGCAATCCGAAGCTATCCAAGAGGCAATAAATATAACCCATCTTAACATGACTCCGGCAGGCGCTGTCTCTTTTTCCATTTTGATTCCCATTATTTCGGCCGTTTTCGGCGCATTGTTTGCGTACACCGTTTTTCAGTCGACTTTTTTTGTCGTGTTCTTTCTGATTGGAGCGCTTTTGATGATTAGGCCTCTCGCAAAGATGCCTGAATTTATCGCAAACAACTGGCGCCTTAAGGCAAGCAATCAAATGGTGCTTTGCGTTTTTTACGTCGTGACGTACATGAGACACACCTCAAATCTTGAGAAGGCAATTGAGTTTGCAAGCGAGCATCTTGCCCCTCCGTTAGCCCTTGATTTGAAAAAAATCATGTGGGATGTGGAAACAGAAAAATATTCGTCGGTTAAAGAATCGCTTGATTCATACCTTGATACGTGGAAAAGGTGGAACCTTGAATTTATCGAATCATTTCACTTGATTGAAAGTTCCTTGTACGAGGGGGAGGAAGCAAGAAGGCTAAACGCCCTTGACAAGTCGCTTGATGTAATCCTTGACGAAACATATGAAAAAATGCTCCACTATGCCCATAACCTGCAAAGCCCGATTACAATGCTGCACATGCTTGGCATCATTCTTCCGATTCTTGGCCTTGTAATCCTGCCGCTCGTGGTCAGTTTCATGGAAGGCGTTGCATGGTACCATATCGCTGTCATCTACAACCTGATTTTGACAGTTACCGTTTATTACATGGGAAAAAATATTTTGTCGCGAAGGCCGACTGGATACGGGGACACGGACATTTCAGAGGAAAATCCCGAGCTTAAAAAATACAAAAACATCATAATCAAGATTGCTGGCAAGGAAATTCAGATGACACCTCTTATAATAAGCTTTATTATGGGAGGGATGCTCATGTTTTTGGGATTGCTTCCGTTAATGATGCATATTTTTGGAATGCCCGACATCGGATTTGGAGCGGAGGACTTGGCAAGCCCTTGCGGGCAGAAATACTGCTTTTTGGAATACAGGACAAGCTCAACTACGCAGCAAGAACTCGGGCCCTTTGGGCTTGGAGCATCTTTGTTTAGCTTGTTTGTTACACTGGCGATTGGGGTTTCAATAGGCCTTTACTATAGGCTGAGGTCAAAAAATGTAATCAAAATAAGAGAGAAGGCAAAGCAGCTTGAGCTGGAATTCGCAAATGCCTTATTCCAGCTGGGCAACAGATTGGGGGACAATCTTCCAGTTGAAATTGCGGTCCAGAAAGTTTCCGACACAATGGAGGGGACCATTTCAGGGAGCTTTTTTCAGCTAGTGAGCCTTAACATCAGGAGGCTTGGCATGAGCATCGAAACTGCCATATTCGATCCGGTCCACGGGGCTCTTGTTTCGTTTCCAAGCAACTTGATAGAAAGCTCCATGAAAGTTCTGACGCAGGCAATAAAAAAGGGCCCATTGATAGCTGCGCAGGCGCTGACAAATGTTGCGCGATACATCAAGGAAATCCACAAGGTAAACGAGAGGCTGAAGGATTTGATGGCCGATATAATTTCCTCAATGAAGTCCCAGATAAAATTTTTGACGCCTGCAATTGCGGGGGTTGTGATTGGGATAACTTCAATGATAACCTCGATTCTTGGAAAATTAAGCATTGCATTGCAGGAAACAACATCATCCGCAGGATCTGATGCAGGGGCATCAACCAGCATTCTTGGATTATTTGGAGACGGAATTCCAACTTACCACTTCCAGATTATTGTTGGAATTTATGTTATCCAGATTACATACATCCTTACAATAATCTCGAATGGCGTAGAGAACGGCTCTGACAAGCTAAACGAGAGATACCAGCTCGGAAACAATTTGATAAGAAGCACGATACTTTACGTCTTTATCTCGGCATGCGTTATGCTGATGTTCAATTTAATTGCAGCGAAAGTCCTTTGCGCTACAGGGACTTCATGCTGATTTAGTTTTTAAAGGCAAAAATTTCTTTTTTGTCAAGCCTTACTTTTTTAAGGCTCGCATTTGTATCTTCTGCTGACCTGTATCCGGCGGGGCATAATACCACTGATGTTAGGTTCTGCTCTTTAAGCTTCAGAACTTCATCAAACTTATTCTTGTCAAATCCTTCCATGGGGCAAGCATCAATTCTTTTGTGCGCTGCAGCCAAAAGCAGGAATCCAAGCGCAATGTAGACCTGCCTCTTGTTCCATTCCATTACTGCCTCTTTTGTCATTGATTTAATTGAATTCATTATTTTATTTTCATAATCCTTTAAGTCTTCGAGCGGGATATTTCTTGCCCTTGAAATATTTTGGATATGGCCATTCACATAATTCTCGTTAATATCAGTTCTGGCGCACAGCACGATCAGATGAGAGGCGTCAGTAACCTGAGATTGATTCCACGCATGCCGCCTCAGCTCTTTTCTTAGCTTGGAGTCGGTTATCACTATGAATTTCCATGGCTGCAGCCCGAACGAAGAGGCTGATAATCTTAAAGACTCGAGCAAATCATCCAAATCCCCTTCTGGAATTTTTTTGGAAATGTCAAATTTTTTCGTGGCATACCTCCATGCCAAGCTATCTACTATACTATTCTTCATTTTAATTCCTCCTGTCTAGTTTATGTAATTGGTATTTTTCCTGTCAATCCCCTTGATAAATTCTATATCGATGCCGGAAGGCTCCAAAAATCCATGCCCAGGATAGGCAAGATCAGGCAAAAACCGGTTTATATCCTTTGTAAGATGCGTCACTATGTGGTTGTTTCCAAAATAATGCTCGCTTAATTCACTGACAATTTTTCTTGCAACGGCCTCGTCATAAGCCCCTATCGAGTGTACATATTCGTGCAAAATGACATGGAATAGGTAATAATTGTACATGGGGGGTTTTGTCTGCAGAATTCTTGCAAGCGGTTTTTTGTTTATCACGATCATGTTGGAGCTGGGCAAATAAAAAGCCCCTACACATCCGTTGTCATGCAGCCCCAAATCAGTAACCCCGACCATTAATCCTGCCTGTTCCGCTCCTAGAAAATCATAGACCATCTCCTTTACTATTCCAAATATGTCTGCAAACGATTTTGATTTTTGTATTTTTTGATCGTAGTCCATTTTGTGTGAGCAGGAAGCCGGGCCGGGAGGGGTGAAGGGGGTTGAAACCCAGCCCAGCTATTTAAAAAATTTATTATTCGTTCATTGTCGCATTGAATTTTTCTCTTAAGTCCTCGTACTTTTTTTCCATCTCCACGCTTGATTTTTTGTGCTCGGTGATTGCCTCGATGGCAATATCCGCCATCTTGTCAAGCTTTTTTCCCTGCGTTGCCTCAATCCTCTTCTTGATTTTTTCTTTGAGAAGCTCTATTTTCGCTTTCTTTGCAAGCCACAGTGTCATGCCAAAGTGGTCATATTCCTGTCCGCAGCTCTGGTTGCAGCTGCATGTGCCTTCACAGTTGCAGTTTTTTTCTTCGTTTGTCATTTTTTCCTCCAGGTCTTGGTTGTATATCGGATAACCAATATTGATAACTGTGGAAATATTTAAATGTATCGGTTGTGCGATATTATAAACGGGAAAAATATATAAACCTGGCTGATAAATGTTGAAATATGTCAGCGTACTGCGATATGAGGGGATTCTTGAGCTTTATCGTTCTTAGGATGATAAGCAAGAGGGAGATTTCAGGAGAGGAAATCTCAAAAGAAATCCAGAAGAGAAAAGGATGCAGGCCAAGCCCCGGAACAATCTATCCCGTACTTAAGCAGCTGAAGAGGAACGGCTTAATCAGGGAAGCGAAAGCAAGAGGGAAACTGAAAAAGTACCAGATTACCAAAAAGGGCGAAAAAGAACTTCAAGCTGCTACAAAAAAATTCATCTCGATATTCTATGATATGAAAGACGAATTCATTTGCTCTTGTGACTGAATGTTTTGATTAATCTACTTAAAAATGAATTTATAATATTTCTTTTTACTTAAAAACTCCCGGAATTATGAAAAGCTATGCTTTTAGGATACAAAATTCCAGGGGAATTTCCTATTAAAATAAAAAATGTGGCCCGTTACCGAGCCACCGCTTGCCTTCGTTTTTAAAAACGTTGGGGGTGGTTTTCTGAACGAAGGCAAAGAAACAATCTCACCACAAAGACTAAAGGGTGATTATGAATCAACCAACTCAATTCCAAGCACATGGCTTGTCTGCACTGCTTCTTGTGTCGGCTTTTTGTAGTCAACTTTGCCCAGGACCCATGGGCTTTTTACTCCTGTGATAATTGTCATTACTGTAATCCTTCCTTTCATATCCTCCATTACGCGAGCGCCCCAAATGACATTTGCGTCCTGATCAAGCGATCCTGTGACCAATTCTCCTGCTCTGTTTATATCGTCAAGAGTCATGTCAGGGCCTCCAACAATATGAATCAAGGCTCCTGTCGCTCCTTCATAGTCTACTTGTAACAATGGGTTTGCAAGCGCTCCCTTGACAGCCTCTTCTACCCTATCGGTTGTATCAGAGGATCCAACTCCAATTACAGCAACTCCGCCGTTTTGCATTATAGCCTTGACATCTGCAAAGTCCAAGTTGACAAGCGACGGCACTGAAATAGTCTCGACAATCCCCTTGATCATTGTTGCGACAAGCTCGTTTGCTACCGCAAATGCCTGCTGAATCGGCAAGTTTCCTGCAATCTGAACAAGCCTGTTATTGTCAATTACAATTACTGTGTCCGAAACATTTCTTAATTGCTGCAGTCCAAATTCTGCCTTATCAACTCTCGCCCTTTCAATCTTGAATGGCATTGTCACAGCTCCGATTACAATTGCCCCCTGCTCTTTTGCAAGCTGGGCAACAATTGGTGCAGAGCCTGTTCCCGTTCCTCCGCCCATTCCCGCGCAGACAAACACCATGTCTCCGCTTTTCAGCGATTCCTTAATCTCCTGAATTGATTCTTTTGCAGCTTCGGCCCCTTTTTCAGGAAAGCCTCCGCAGCCAAGGCCTCTTGTAACTCCTTTTCCAATCAAGAATTTCTTGTCAGCATCAATTATTCCCAAATGCTGCTTGTCAGTGTTGCATGCAATAATTTCAGCGCCTTGTATTCCTTTATGGTAAAGCCACCCAACAATATTGTTTCCTGCGCCACCGCAGCCTATCACCTTTATATTTGCCTGACCTACCAATAACCCGCTGCTATCTTCTTCCATAAAAATCCCCCTTCTTCCCTAGCCTTTGTGCTTTGTATAGTGCAATATAACTTTTCAACCACCGAAATATTTATATTGCCTCAAGGTTCTACTTCTTTAGAATTAGTTAACGCCAATTAACTGATTTGCACACGTTTTATAGTTTTTCTCGTACTAAAAAACTGATTTTCGGAAAACAAGTTCATTTTAAGTTGCTTTTCGCCAAAAAAGCCACTTGTATCGAGTTTTTCGCCAAAAAAACTCAAATTCTAACTTTTTTTATAAAATATAATAGTACTAAAATGATTTATATAAATTTCTTTGATTGAAAATATATATTAAAGGAGATATTTGTTTAATCTGAGGCTTGACGAGAAGGAAATCCGATACTTTTACTAAATATAACTACTAAAAAGTTGTAA
>CAZGTJ010000003.1:10846-15596 GCA_964528545.1 uncultured Methanosarcinales archaeon | reverse complement strand
CCTTCTGGTGAGTACTAACGATAGCAAGGTTATCGAAGCTGCAAATATCGCAATAAAAAATCCAACCATTAAGGGCAAAATTCCAAAACTTTGGGACGGAAAGGCTGCAAAAAGGATAGTGGAAATCTTAATTAAAAAGTATGGCCGGTAAAAAAATATTTTTGAATTTTGCACTTCTTTTTGGGGCAATTCTAATCGGTCTTCTTCTAACAGAATTAGTCATAAGGGTATTCTTTCCTCAAAATTTGGATTATACTATGTTTGATGAAGACCTTATGTACAGGCATGTTCCAAACCACGAGTTTGACTATGCTAGGCAGGAATTCAGGCAGCATGTTGTTTTTAACTCAAAAGGGTTAAGAGATTACGAGTACCCTTATGATAAGGGTAATAATTCTTACAGAATCTTGGTTCTTGGAGACTCATTTCCTGAAGCTCTGCAAGTCCCCCTTGAAGAAAGTTTTACAAAGCTGCTGGAAAAAAAGCTAAACGAGCTGTCAAAAAATGGAAAATTTGAGGTGGTAAATGCAGGAACTGGAGGATATGGAACGGAGAATGAGCTGATATTTCTAAAAAACGAGGCAATAAAGTACAATCCTGACGCAATAGTACTTGCTTTTTTTCTTAACGATATTGAGGAAAATGCGGCAAGCCCCCTTATTCGCGTAGAAAAAGGCAAAATCTATTACGACATCCCGATAAACGCTTCGGTACCAAAAAAAATTATGCTGGGGTGCAGCAGGAAGTTACAATTCTGCGCATTATTGCAAAGCGTGGTTTTGACAATGAAAAAAGAGTCAAATATTGTAGGGAAAAGAAAGTTCAGCGATTATGCGTACCTTAAAAAAGACAATCCTGAATTCAAGAAGGCATTTGATGACACGCTTGTTTTGATTTATGAAATGTCGCAGGTATCAAAAAAACACAGCATCGGATTCACGTTGGTGGCTATTCCGTCAAAAGAACAGGTAGACAAAAGCAAAATGCAAGATTACCTGGAAAAAATCAAGGTAAGCTCAAGCGAGACTGATCCAGACAAAATCCAAAGAATCTTGGAAGATTTCTCAAGAAAAAATGATATAGAATTTGTTGACTTATTGCCTTCCTTCAAGGAAAAAAACAGCAACAATGATTTTTACTTTAACATAGACGGTCATTGGAATCAAAAGGGCCATGAATTGGCTGCAGATATAATGTATAATGAGTTATACAAAAAACAATTGGAACGATTACCCAAACGAGGCCCGCTATTCAACTCGCTTCTTGATTAGAAACTCTACTTTTATCCATTCAGGATAGCCCGGCAGCTCGGTGCCCTCGTTAATCTTGTATTCATAAAGAGTTTTTTTGCCTTCAACTGATATTTTTGCAAATCCCCTGTTTTCGTAAAGCGGCTTGATGCGCCAGTTTGATTCTGTCTCCATTAGCATGCCAATTACTCTTTTGATGTTATTTTCCCTTGCATAATTAAGAATTGCAACAACAAGTGCGCTTCCAATGCCTCTTCCCATTGTTCTGCAGGAAACTGTAAGGTCTCTTATGAACCATCCATAATCTTTGTTTTCAAGGATAGTCTCTGCAATTAATCCGTAATCGCCAAACTTATCTTTCAGCTCGACAACCAAAACAATATCCTTGTTTTTTTCATAGGACTCTTTTAGCTGTTCAAGCGTGTACCTGTTTGATGTTGCGTTAAGCTCGTTTGTCCTGTTTAACAGCTGGCAAACTCTCTCCCAGTCGCTGTCTTCAATTGAGCGTATAATCATTACCATTCCACATTCCGTAAGGAATTCCTTGTAATCTCCCTTGTAATTTTTCTCGGCCTGTTCCCTGTTTCGCTGCTCTTTTAGCAATTGTGTCCTTTTTTTGTCTTCCTCTGTCGCATTTAGCGGCAATATCCCCTCCAAGTCAAGAATATCGATAGGATCCTGCAGGGACATTGCATTGATTCCTGGAATCTGTGATTTTACCTCAGCAATCTGGAATGGATCGTCATCTATAAAGAGCATCTCGTCAAAGCTTACATTAAACAAGGATGCCAGCTTTTTTATTGCATCCGACTTAAGCCCCCATCCAACCTGCGAATTATAAAAGTATTTGTCAATTTCAAACTTTTTAAGGATTGAAGCAACATCCTCATAATAGTTCTTGCTGCAAATTGTGCTTTTTATGCCTCTTTTATCAAGCTCCTTTAAGGCTTCTTTTGTTCCCGGCTTGATTGTGACATTCTCCTTGTCCTTGTAGAAAACAGTACCATCCCATAAAGTATTATCAGCATCCCAAACCACCAGTCTCACTCTTTTCATGGGCAAAAAGGGCTCTGAAGCGTATATAAACTTTTCTATACAAGAAAATCACAGTTTTCCATACGAGACACTGAAAATATTTATAAAAGCGCAATAATATTTCACATAAATGGTGATTAAGAAGTTTAAGTCGCATGATAAAGCTGCAAAAATAGCTATTTTTTTGATTGTGCTTGCTGCTGTATTAAGAATGGTAATTGCGGCCTACACAATAGAAGGAGGCGACCCATGTTATCACGCGTCTGTTGCAAGGTTTATAGGACGAAATTTTACAATCCCTGCTTTTGAGTATCTTGGGAGGGAAGTGTTTGCCCACGAGCCGTTATTCCACATTATTGCAGGATTTTTTTATACCGTGTTTGGCTTATTCGGGCATGGCAATCTTGGAATACATCTGGCAAGCGCTTTGCTTGGCTCTGGAGTAGTGATGCTCACTTACCTAATATGCAGGAAGTTCTTTGATAAGTATGTAACTCTATTTGCAGTTATCTTTGTTGCTTTTCTTCCGCTTGAGATTTACCAATCGACAACAGCGCACATCGACATTGCCGCAGCCTTCTTTTCACTTCTAAGTTTATATTTATTGGTTGAAAACAGGCTTTATTTTGCATCCGTTTCATTCGGGCTTGCAATGCTCTCCAGGATTACCTCGATTTTCTCTATTCCTTTATTGGCTTATGTATTATTTAAAAACTACAGAAAAAACTTTATTGGTAAATCCCTTGTTTTTTTCCTTATCGCATTTTTGGTTGCGTCTCCCTGGTACATCAGGAACGAAAAATTGCTTGGAAACCCGATATGGCCTTTCCTGAATGATCATTTTGACGGCAAATACAAGACCAGCCATGATTTTAAGCCGGACAAAATGGGACAGATTCTTGACTTTAAGGACGCGTACTTGGAAGTAGAGCTTGCATTATTTGGAGTTCCTGACGGGAAATACCAAAATTTATTCTTGTTCGATGATAAAATTCTCGAGGCTGCAATTTTGGTTTGGTTTGTTTTTACGCTAATGGTTTTCTTGCCTTTTGTTTTGATTTTCAGGAAAAAATATTTCAAAGACAAGAATATTAACATGATGTGGCTTGGTTTCCTTCCTTACTTGTTTTTCCTGTATTTTTACCAATACGATTATGCAAATACATCGACGCGTTATCTTCTTGCTGGGATTCCGTTTATGGCGATACTTTGGGCCATTGGTGTAAATGAAGTGTTCAGACTAAACAGAAAGATAGTAATTGTGTTTCTCCTGATTTTTGTGGTTTTCTTTTCATTATCAGAAGCTATAAAAACCGCTGTAATTTCGCATCAATGGAATAGTCTTAAGAAGGACTTTGAATGGATTGAATTGAATACAAAAAAAGATGCCCTTTTCATAATACCTGGGCAGTGCCTTGGTTACAGAATTGACAGAAATGTTTTCCCCGCAAGAGGAAGCGGGTACAACCTTGTTCCATCGCTTGACCCTCCAATCGAAGTGGTAGATTATATATTAAATATGAATAATACAGTGCAGACCTCAATCAAAAATGACGCATTAGATTATTACATGCCATATTTTCAGAAGGTTTATGAGAATAGCAAAACCAAAGTAACTATCTATAAAAACAAGAAAAAATGACAATACTGATAACAGGGGTAGCGGGATTTATAGGGAGCTCAACAGCAAGGGAACTCTTGAATGAAGGCCATGAAATTATAGGCATCGATAATTTCAATGACTATTACGACCCTGAATTTAAGAAAAGCAATGTAGACAATTTGAAAATTAAGCTTTACAATGAAGACATAAGAAACTTTGATAAAGTAAGAAAGATAGTTGAAGACAACAAAGTTGAAAAGATAATTCATCTGGCTGCAATGGTCGGAGTTCGCCCAAGCATAGAAAATCCATTCATCTATGAAGATGTAAACGTAAGAGGAACGCTAAATCTGCTCGAAATTGCAAAAAAAAATAAAATCAAGAAATTTGTTTTTGCGTCAAGCTCGAGCGTTTATGGTGATAGAGATACGGTTCCATTTAAAGAGGATGATGCTACAAACTCCCAAATCTCCCCTTACGCTGTAACAAAAAAATCAGGAGAGCTTTTATGCTATAACTACAGCCATCTTTACAACATAAGCTGCGTGTGCCTTCGCTTTTTTACTGTTTACGGCCCGTGCGGAAGGCCTGATATGGCTCCTTATAAATTTGTAGATAAGATTGCCCATAATATTCCAATTGAAATGTATGGAGATGGATCTACAAAGAGAGATTACACATTCATTTCAGATGTGGTTTACGGGATCGCAAAGAGTCTTGAACTGGGCAAGGACTATGAAATAATAAATCTTGGATGCGGCAATCCCGTAAAATTAAAGGATTTTATACTGGTAATTGAAAAGAACTTTAGTAAGAAGGCAAGAATAATTCAAAAGGAAATGCAGCCTGGCGATGTCAGTCA
>CAZGTJ010000003.1:0-10836 GCA_964528545.1 uncultured Methanosarcinales archaeon | reverse complement strand
CAAAAAAGTTCCTTAAGTACAATCCTAAGGTAAAAATTACAGATGGAATAAGGATGTTTTGCAATTGGTACATGGAAAATCGCTTCGATAAAGGATAAATTTAAATCCAGAGTATATTGTGAATTAAATGGTGGTTTGAATTAAGCTGGACTTAGAAAAAATTATTTTAGTGGCCTTTGTAGGATTATTGTTTTTTATAGGCCCCGGAGTATACTTGAACCATCCGGTTATGCATGATTATCCATATGGCTACTTTGCTTCTGACGCATTCCAGCATCAGATTAGGGCAGAGGCAATCAAAGATATAGGAAATTTTAGGTATGAAGCCAAGTATATCTCAATGGGTTTTGAAGATGTTGTGGGAAGGTATCCTCCTGCATCATATCATATTGCTGCAATTTTATCCTATGCAACAGGAATGGAAGTTTATGACACATTTTACTTTCTTATCTTCTTTTTGACAATTGATGCAATCGCCCTGATGTATTTGATAATCAGAAATTTTAACAGATATGTAGCGCTTATTTCAATTCCTCTTGCCATCATTGTTTTTTCTCTTCCACCTGTGATGGGATTTACCTGGGGACATTGGCCTTCTGTTGCTGCTCAGGCGATGATGATTGCATTTTTCTGGAGCATCATGAGGCTCGATCTGGATAAAGCCTATCTTCTCGTTGGAATAGCTTTCGCGTCTGTAATAATGATACATACATCCGAAGCTGTTTTCGGAGCGATTTTTATTTTGATGTTTTTAGCTATAAGATTCGCAGGCAAAAGCATCACGAAAAATCAGATAAAAAATCTGATTATTGGACTGGTCATTGCTTTTGTCCTCACTTTGTACTATGTTATCATATTTAAGAATACGTGGGCAAAGACGCAACCGTATTACTTTTTTGTCAAGCCGATATGGGAAGGGAATCCTGGGTTTTATATCGGAGGTTTTGGCTTATTATTAGTATTCATTATAGCGGGAATATTTTTTGTATTTATCAAAAATTATAGAAACTATTGGTCAATAATAGGCATTTTATATATACTTAGCATAATTATGTCATATGAAAGTATAGTAAATTACTATTTCATAGATCCGATCCCTCATGTTTTTGAGTTGCATCTCTCTATTCCTATTTTTCTCGTATTGACTGTTATACTTCCTTTGTTAATTCTCATTTATGGATTAAAGGAGATGCATGTATCATTCATACTTGGATTTTCAATGCTTCTTGGAGGCTTTCTTAATTATGCCGGATTTGATTTCAGGTCATTCCAAATCAGATTTTTCTGGCCACTGTACCTTGCCGTGTTTTTTGGTTTTGGAACTTATATGCTTCTAAAACTAGTAGTTAAGGAATGGAAGCTTGCTTATAGTGTAGTTGTTTTTATGTTGGTGAGCGTAATACTACTGCTTCCAATCAATTCAAAAATATTGCCGTCATATAATGGCAGGGCAAGCGAGGGATTGATGAACCTTTACCACTGGAATCTTATTAAGTGGTTAAGCCAGAACACAGAAAAAGACGCAAAGATTTACTTCTTCTACGGAGATATTTATTCGCAGGATGCCTTGCTAAGAAACTCGAAAAGAATGCATTATCAAGTGGACCCTTATGACTTCATAAGAGCTCTCCAAGACAAAAAGATAAAAAGAGAGTATGTAACCGAGCTTCCCGGTGATGGAGGGGGATCATTATCATCAAGAAAGGGTATATTTGACTTTCAGAACGTACTGGAAGGGCTACCACGAGATTACAGTTTCGGACCGAAAGATATCTGCACATTTGATTACCTGATTTTTGATAAAGTCTCAAGGCCGCCGGTGCTCGCACAATATAACTGGGTTGTAGCATCGGAAATGTTAAAAAATGATTATGTGAAAAACGTCTATGAAAACGAAGTTGCCGTTATCCTAAAAAACAATAAGCCAGGAGAGGATTGCATTGAGGAAAGAAGCATTTAATCTAATAAAAAAAGAAAGTTTGTATGTGGGGATTATATTTATCCTGCTTTTAGTTATGTTTAAGATTACTTTTTTTAGGAGCGATACGATGACATTGCTAAGAAGCGCCATATCAATTTTCTGGCTTTTTGTGATTCCTGGCTATTTTATCATGTTTTATTGGAAAAATCTTGAATTTCTAGAGAGAATCATAGCAGGAGTGATGATTTCTGCAGGAGTGCTTGGGATATCAAGCTACTATATTGGGCTGATGGGCTTGCATATAAAATACCATTTGTATATTATCCCGGCTATAATTATTTTTCTTAGTGTTATCATGAACATATTCCTGCCAAAAGAGAAATCTACTTCCTGAATTTTCCTGCCAGATATGCTGTTAACAGCAGCAAAACAAATACTGCCAATATCGATACTTTAAACGAAATAATAAATCCAATCCAATATACTAAAGACGAGAAAGTTATTAATCCAATAAAAACCGAGAAGATTATTGTTTCAGACTCGTTTAAGCCAAAATTTTCCAGTGTAAGATAAATAGGAAAAAAAACAAAAATTGCGAATCCAAGCAGTGTTCTCAGCCCGGGAGTTCCCAATATGGCAAAAGCAAAAAAGCCCATTATGGCAGCTCCTAAAATTATTAAAATGTTTTTCTCAGATTTGAAATTTATCAACTTTATACACCCTTATATTGTTCTTATTGTATAAAACTGTCGAGTTCACGAACTGTTTTTCGATTTCCATAATTAAATCTACATAATTTTGGTCGCGTGTATTTATCGCATCCGTATAATCGAAATAAACGTAATTTGTAAGATTTTGCTCGTAATCGTTGATTATAAAATGCCTTTGTGAGAGTGCCATAAGCCATTTTATCTTTGCGGCATAATTTTGGTATCCAGCCGTTCCAAAATCATAAATATGCGCATCCTCGGGAAGATTCGATCTTATCCATTCTGCTGACTCAAGCTGGGCAGGGTTAATTCTCCCTATCGTATTTTTCTGGCTTTTTAGCACTTGGTAGGCAGAGTTCCCATTCACGTGTATTGCAAGTAAGATAAATAAAGCAATTAGGCCGTACTTAAGATATTTCCTTGTTCTTTCTCGAGGTGCAAAAGAACCCAAGGATACTAAGCCGATTGCAATGATTGGATAAAATATATGGGCCTCGTAAGCAAACATTCTGATATCGCGGCTTCCCATTCCAATCGCAGTCAGCCTTGTTAAAAAGTAATAGGAAACCAGCCACGCCAATATCAAGCAGTCTTCATTCTTTCTCCGATAAGCAAGGAAAAATGTACCAAAAATCAGCAGCGGCATTGTCCACCACACAAGCAAACCATTTGGTTTTTTCAAAGATCCATGCGCTGTTTTGTACATGAAATAAAAGTCCGGAAGGCCGGCATCATTTTTTACATGGTACCAGTCAAATAATTTTCCAAGCTGTATCTGCCTTTGGGAACCGGAATCGTCTCCCCCGCCCATTTCATAGAAAAATTCCCCGATGTTAAAGGGGGCAAAAGCTGCTGATACAAGCGCGAAAATCAAAATTGACAGGAAAAGGTGGCTGGTTTTAAATGGAAGCTTTTTCCATTTCACAATCAAAATTGCTAAAAAGGTGGCAAGTGCCCCTATCGAGGCAATCAGTCCTTGGGGGTGAAAGAAAAATTGGCCTGCAAGAAGAATTGACATGATATAAAGATGAATTGGTTTGTTTTTATTTTCCATATAATTTTTCGAATATGCATAAAAGCAATACAGGACTGCAGGGGTCAAAGCATAGGAAAGTGATTGGGGCCATTGCCCCCAAAGATATATCATGTAGTCTCTTGTTGAGAAAACAAGAAGCAGGCTTGAAAGAAAAGCCGGCCAAAACCCAAATAAATTCCTGATTAAAAGGTAGGATGACAAAGCAATTATCAGGCAAAGAAAGGCCACCAAAATAAAGACCGGCAAAATCCTTTGCCCTCCAAGAATTTGGGCAATTGCAGCATTTGTCCAATATTGAGGAGGATACCATAAATTATCTGGAAGCAAATTGTTCTGGCCCTTGTACCTAAAGGTGACTGGATAAGGTATCTTTGCAATTGAATGGTCCTTAGAAACCATGTAATCCCCTATTGTAAAATGCGAGCTTGAGTCCACGTCTCCAAATGGCATTGGATTTTTCTGTATCGGGATAGTCCACAGATAAAGGGCCCCAAGAAAAAGGATTGCCACAAGAATCACTTCAATCTTGCTAAAACTTATTTTCATAGCTTAAGTGAGGGCTGCTGATTTATATATTTAATCTTCAGAAAGCTTTAAATTGCATCCATTTTTTGCATTCTCATGAGAATTTTAATCGTCAAGCTTGGGGCAATAGGGGATGTAATAAGGACAACGTCCGTTCTTCCTGGACTGAAAGAAAGATACAAAGATTGCCAGATAGATTGGATTACAAAAAATACTTCTTTTGATATTTTAAAGAATAACAATATCATAGACCACATATTCTCGATAGATGATGATGTTGAAAAATTGAAAACTGGAGAATATGATTGGGTTATCAGCTTAGATGATGAAAATGAAGCTTGCGAGATTGCATCATTGGTGAAAAGCAGGAAAATTACAGGTGCCTATTTAAAACACAATACTAAGGTTTACTCAGAGGATTCAAAACTATGGTTTGACATGGGCTTGATTTCAAGGTTTGGAAAGAAAAGAGCCGACGAGATGAAGGCGGAAAACACTTTGACCTATCAGGAAATCATGTATAGGATTCTTGATTTAGACTACAGAAAGCAGGAGCCTGTTTTGATTTTAACTGAAAAAGATATTGAATTCCAAAAAAAGTTTGCCGAAGAAAATAAAATCAAACAAAATGATATCGTCATCGGAATAAACACGGGGGCCGGAGGAAGGTGGGAGGACAAGAAATTAAGCATAGAACAGACTGCAGAATTAATTGATATGCTAAATAACAGTATAAACTGCAAAATTATTCTTTTTGGGGGTCCTGAGGAGGAGGAAAGAAATAAAAAAATAATTAGTCTTGCAAAAACAAATATAATTGATGCTGGATGCAAAAATTCTCTAATGGAATTTTCATCGCTTGTTGACTTGTGCAAGATTCTTGTAACAAGTGATAGCCTTGCATTGCACATAGGAACGTCGCTTAAAAAAAATATCGTAGTTTTCTTTTATCCCACGTCGGCTGCAGAGATAGAAACGTACAATCGAGGCGTTAAGATTGTCTGGGGAGGCAGGTCATATTGCTCTTACCAGCCAAAATGCGATGCTCCTCCAAAAATTGAGCTTGAAAAAATAATCAGGGCCGTAAAGAAATTTATTTAGATAGTTCTGAAAATATTTATAAATGAAGCAATGAAAGTTATCATTATGCTTGTATATGTAATGATTCCGACGTATAACGAATTTGCCAATATCAAGAACCTTATAGAGGGTATCTTAAAGCTCAGAATAAGCAATTTGAATATAGTAGTCGTTGACGACAACAGCCCGGATGGAACTTGGAAAATAGTCAAAGAAATATCAAAAAAGCAAAAAAATGTGCATCTTCTCCTAAGAACTAAAGACAAAGGAAGAGGAGCCGCCGGAAAGGACGGATTTATTTACTGTCTCAAGAACAAAGCTGATGTGGTCGTAGAGATGGATGCGGACTTTTCGCATAACCCTAAATATATTCCAAAAATGTTAAAAGAGCTTTATAATGCAGACATAATCCTTGGTTCGAGGAGGATTGAAGGCGGAAAAGAGGTTGGGCGAAGCGCCTTTAGAAGATTTGTTACATGGGTGGCAAACCTTTACATACGCATTGTTTTGGGACTAAAAGTTAGGGATTGCAATTCAGGATTTAGGTGCTTCAAAAGAAAGGTTCTTGAGGGAATTAAGGCGGGAAAGCTTGAGTCAAAAGGTCCTGCAATCGTCCAGGAAGTGCTCTTCAAAGCTCACCTGAAAGGATTTAAAATCAAGGAAATTCCAATCATTTTTATCGACAGAAAAAAAGGACAATCAAAACTGGGCTTAAAGCAACTGATTGCAGGGTATTTAATGGTCTTAAGGCTAAAATATCTTTCGATTGCAGGAAAATTGTAGAATGAAAATAGCAATATTAACGCCAACGTTTTCGCATTACAGCGGAATTGACAGAGTAGTTGAGCAACAGGCGCTTAGATATGCAAAAAGCGGGGACAAAGTCACAATTATCGCATTTGAGGGGGACTTAAGGCCGAAAAAATTTGAGCTATGCACCATAGGAATGCCAAAAAGTCTTTTTTTGCAAAGGCTCTATAGGCTGTTCTTTTTTATAGACAGAAAGAAAATCAGGGATACTGCTGAAAAACTAAAGGGCTATGAAGTCATAATTTCGCATTTTTATCCGATGAACTGGATTGCTTCCTACGCAAAAAGGAAATATGGGATAAAATATATTTATCACAATCATGGGGTTGGGTACAGCGAATTGTTCAGCAATATTTTTGAGAAATTATATATGAAGCTGTTTGTTTTCTTCAATAATTTATCCTTAAGAAATGTGGATTCCGCAATATCCATAAGCAAATTCATGCAAAAAGAGCTTAAAAGGGAGAGCGGGATTAACAGCAAAGTAGAATATGACCAAGTTGACGAAAGAAAATTCAGGTCCGGAATTGACAACCAGAAAGTAAGAAAATTTTTCAAAATAAAAAATGATGAAAAACTCTTGCTTTTTGTCGGAAGGATATCCCCGCACAAAAACATACACACCCTAATAAAGATTCTTGACAGGGTAAACGAAAAAATGCCAAATGTAAAATTATTGGTTGTTGGAAAGGTGACATTCCCAAATTATTATAAGCACCTAAAAGAAATTGCTTCAAAAAATGTGGTTTTCAAGGATTCTGTTAGTGACGAGGATCTCCCGTATTACTATGCAGCTTGTGACTTGTATGTAACTGCATCTTTATGGGAAGGGTTCAATTTACCTATAGCAGAGGCACAGGCTTGTGGAAAGAAAGTCGTGGCCTTTGATGTCGCGTCACACCCGGAAGTTGTAAAAAAAGGGGTATTGGTTAAGAAAGATGACGAAGAAGGGTTTGCACAGGCTGTAATAAGAAGTCTCAATTAAAACTCAAAGCAACTCTTTTTTCTTGAATAAATACTTTTCTGAAAACACAGAAAGTACAAAACTGTCATTCACGACTCTGAGTTTTTGCAGTTTCTTTCTTTTTCTGCATATCGATCTTATATTAACCATAATCCAAAACAATGCTTTGATTCTTGCAAAAGCGAGTTTATATTTTCCTGTAAACAAATCTCTTGTTACGGCAATAAATCTCATTAACAGCACATATGGCAAAAGCAATGCAATAGTTTTTAGCTTCATTACCTTAAAAAAAGTGGTCATAAGGTTCCTTTCAAGCAGGAATGTCATCCTTTCGCTTGGCTGTTTTTTTGTTGTGTAAGCGTGCATATGGTAAACAACAGCATTCGGAACTAGCACTGTCTTATACCCCATTATTTTAAATCTAAGGGACAGGTCCAAATCTTCTCCGTAAATGAAATAATCGGGGTCATAAATATAGCCAAACTTGTCTGCCAAATTTTTTCTTAACATCTCTATACCAAGGTAAGGTATCTCCTTAACCTTAGTGTCCTTCTTTTTATCGGTGTAGTGGCCAGTATAGAATGATCTAGAAACCCATGTACCGCTTGATTCTACGTTCCTACTGTAAAAGTTTATGAATTTTGGGGCCACGATCCCTATTTTTTCGTCCTTTTCTATAGTCGCAACCAGCCTCTTAATACAATTTTTTTCTATCTCCAAATCGTTGTTTAAAACAAAAATATATTCGCCTTTGGCATATTCAAGGCACGAGTTCACTCCGACGTATCCTAAGTTTTTTTCATTTTCGATCAGCTTGACTTGGGAGTATTGCGCAATAATAGATAAACCCTCATCAGTAGATGAATTATCCACCACAATAATTTCATAAGAATCCTTTGGATAATCTATCTTTAGCAGAGAGTCTAAGCAAAGTTTTAGCACGGATGCACCATTATAGTTTACTACGACTAAGGATATAAAAGGATTTTTCTTCATCAAGCTTAATCTATCCACCTAATTATCTGGAATGCCTCTGCATATTTACAGTTGCTCTGCCCCCCCCTCACCTCTGCCATCGCTCTTAAATGATCGGGGCTTCTAAAGGAGCGTATTTGCGATTTGAGCAGCGAATAAAGGCGTATTTTTTTGTCTATGTCTATTGGAACAAAATAATTAGGCTTGAAACTTCCTATATTATCATGGTCCCAGAACAAGACATGCTCTTGCTCATATACCGCTATCTTCCTAACAAAAAAATTGAGGTCGTGAGGGCGCAGTGCAACGAGCGACGCTTTAAAAACTGCCCTGTGGTCCTGATTATATGAAGGATAGGGAATTAAACATATATCCGGTTTATATTCATTTATGGCCTTTTCAATTTCAGGTATTAAATCAGGGATTTTGTATTTGTTCACGACATTGCCCAGAATCCTCATTTGAAATTGGGCTTCTTTCTGGACTTCCTTAATTTCTTTGATGCGCTCCTGGGCACTTACATAGCTCCTGTCTTCCACACCACAGTGAAGCACAAAGGTATCTTTATCGAGTATCCCGCCGCATCCCAGTACCTCATCGTCAATATGGGGAGATATCAATAGTTTTTTCATTTTCTATCATCCGTTTTAGCCCTGACTAAATAAAGCTTTGTCCTATTTTTGCACACTACAAATGCATTTGGATACGGATCCTGCAATGCCCTTATTTTGTTATACAGCTCTGTTGCAGTATGCTTCTTAAAATCATTAATTTTTATTTCGCTTTGCTCAGGTATTCTCCTCTTATAATAAGTTGCTTTGCTGGAATCCTGGACGGCTCCTTCGAGTTCTCCTTTTTCCAGATATTGGTTTATCAATGTATTAATCCCTTTAATTCCACTGTTAGTTATCCTCTTAAAGATTTTATTTAGATCTCCATAAAGCGAAAAACTTTCTTGCCAGAGTATTGGCCCTTTGTCAATACCCTTATCCATCTTAAAGAGGGTTACAGCACTTTCTTTTTCGCCGTTTATTATTTGATGCTGCAGAGGGCTGCCTCCCCTATATTTAGGCAGTGGAGACGGATGAAGGCAGATGCAAAAAAATTTGTTTATAACATCTTCCGCCAGTATCCAGCTCCATCCTACAAAAAAAATCAGTTCTGCTTCCAAATCCCTTTTAAGTCTGCTATCAAACTCTTCTTGCGACGTAAATAATGTAAAATCCACATTATTGTTCTTACTGATGGCATCGTAGATGTCCAAAGCCCAGTCACGGTACCCGCAAAATATTATGTGTTTTTTTCGTGCCATGCGACTCATTTCTTTACCACGCTCAAGGTGAAGTCAATTTTCCAAAAATATAGCTTATCAAATGCCTTAAGTTTAATGCATTTGGAAACAGTTTCTTTGGCAGTGGTATGGGGGGTATAAACCCGCCTATTTTTGAAGGTATCAGTGTAATTTTTTCCATCCTGTATCCGTAATAATTATCGTAGCTCCTGTCCGGTTCGGTAAAGAATTTCATAGTGTCTACGTTAAAAAAAAAATTGTGATGCGGGTAAAAAGCGGCAGAAGAATGCCAGTAGGGCACAATTAATCTTACTTCAGCGCCTTTTTTGCATATTCTATGGATTTCTCTCATTGCTCTAAATAAGTCGTCAACGTGCTCAATCACATCTTGTCCGTAAACCTCGTCAAAATAATTTGGTGGAAATGGCCACGGATACTTATCAAGGTCGTGAACAACGTCAACTCCTTTGCATTTAGACTTATCAAGGTTTACATACCCGTTTAATATATTTCTTCCGCACCCTAAATGAAGTTTTCTTAGCTTACTTTTCATTTTATCCTGTATTTTTTCCATCTTTTTGTTGAAAGCGACATATCAACCGTCAAAGGAGGCCCCCGGTACTCATCAAGTGTAATTTTGCCGATATTTTTTGAGCCTGCCAGAATTGCAAGCTCGTACATGCTCATTCTTTTATCTCCGGCAATATGTATGATTCCTGCTTCTTTGTTTTTAACTACCTCTCTAATACCTTCAGCAACCTGACCCGCGAATAGGTATGTGCCAAATCTGTCGCAAAAAGCCTTTGAGTATTTCCACTGCTTTTTTGGAACAAAATTGGTTCTTATTGTGCAGGAATTCTGGTATTGTCTTGTTACAATTTCTCCGCAAACTTTTGTCAGTGAATAATAATTTTTTGGAGCCGGGGTATCGTATTCTGTGTAAAACTTATTCTTCTCTCCGGCAAACACGCA
Source organism: uncultured Methanosarcinales archaeon (assembly GCA_964528545.1). Lineage (GTDB taxonomy): Archaea > Nanobdellota > Nanobdellia > Woesearchaeales > GW2011-AR4. The sequence continues at coordinate 552 of CAZGTJ010000003.1, read as the reverse complement.
TGCTGTAGAGATGTAAACTAAATGGCATTTATTTCCCAACTTAGTTAATGCATCTACAATGTTTTGGGTGCCTTCGACATTTGTGTTCCACGCAAGCTCCTTGTTTTCCTCGCACTCTCTTACACCTACAAGGGCTGCTGCATGAATTAAAACATCAGGCATTTCCCTTAAAACAAACTTTTCAACTAATTTTTTGCTGGTTACATCAAGTTCTTTTCTTGTCGGGGAAACTGCATTTTTGAATACTTTGCTTAAAGCCAAGCCCAAGTCCCCGTGGCCTCCGGTGATCAGCACTTTCATTTAAATAGTGTACTAAAGAGCCCTATTTAAAGCTTATCAGAAACGTTTATAAATAAAATGGCAGTCTTTTGGGACATGAAATCTGTTACGATAGTGGGCTTAGGCTATGTCGGATTGCCAGTAGCATGCCAGTGCGCCGAAAAAGGCTACAAGGTGTACGGGCTCGATATAGATATGCGTAAAATTAAGGCCGTCAATAATGGAGAAAGTCCAATTGAGGACGAATATGTTTCAGAAAGGCTTGCGAAGCGA
>CAZGTJ010000002.1:0-17684 GCA_964528545.1 uncultured Methanosarcinales archaeon | reverse complement strand
TAATGAAACGAATTATTGTATCGAAGGGAAATAATAAACGGATAACACAGATGAAGAAAAATTTTTGGAACTTTCAGAAGAAAATTATTAAATACTAAAGGCATTGAGTTCATTGCAAAATGAATCCACGAAAGAAGATGGTGATAGGCATAACAGGCTCGGTTGGCTCTGGCAAGACGACAGTGTCCATGATCCTATGTAAAAATGGATTTAGGATAATTGACGCCGACAAAATCGGCCATGATATTATCAGGAAAAATCCAACTGCATACAAGAGAATTGTAAGCCAATTTGGAAAAAGAGTGCTGGATAAGAAAAAGAACATTGACCGAAAAAAATTGGGAAACATTGTCTTTAAAAATAAAAAAAAGCTTGCAAAGCTAAATCAAATAACACATCCGGAAATACTAAAAGAGATTAACAATCAGATTCTTAGGTCAAAATGCAGGAATATCGCAATTGATGCTCCGCTTTTGTTCGAATCGAAAATGGAGAGGATGTTTGACAAAATTGTTCTGGTAAAGGCAAGCGAAAAAAACATTTTTTTGCGCAACAAAAAATTTTCCAAGCAAAAGCTCAAGACTGTATTAAAGGCACAGGCGCCTGTGAAAGGAAAGATAAAGAAGGCGGACTTTGTCATAGACAATGACGGCTCGATCAACGATCTTGAAGACAAAGTCCTAAAAATACTAAACAATCTTTAGCCTTCTAACTTGCATCCGCTGAATTGGCTTAGCTGCAGTATTGTCATTTCTCCAGAAACTCTTTCGCCATTGCCGTTTTCCCATGTGGGGTATCCCTTAATTCCTGCTTTTTCGCATTCCTCCGTTTGTCCCGCCCTTTCCGGAAGGGAGCATTCAACGTAAGTTATGTATTGGAAGCTGTCACCGAACATTTCTTTTTGGTTATTGCAGTGGGAGCACCAATACGCCCCCCACATCTTAACTCCGCCGTCAGAGAGGCATTTTGCAAAGGCGTCGTAATTCTGCCGGTTTTGGCACGCCGGGAGCAGCAAAGGCAGCGACATAATTAAAATTGCCAAGTATTTTGTGCTCATGCTCATGGAGCAGGTTTTGTATTATTTAAATAATTGCTTTTTCGGGAAACAATAATTTTTTAAACTCCCTGGATAAACAAAATGAAAATGAGAACTGCAGTTTACCCAGGGACATTTGACCCGATAACAAATGGCCACATCGACATAATTGAAAGATCGCTAAAGCTGTTTGACAAGGTCCATGTTGTTGTCGCCGACAACCCGCAAAAGAAGGCGACTTTTTCTGCAAAAGAAAGAGTGGACATGATTAATGAGGCCCTCAGGAATCATAACAGCAGAATTGACGTCGAGCATTTTGAAGGGCTGCTTCTTGACTATGTCAGGAAAAAGAAATCAAATGTGATAATAAGAGGCCTGCGCGCAATTACGGACTTTGAGTTTGAGTTTTCACGAGCGCTGATAAGCAGAGAGCTGGACAAGGAAATCGAGATGATTTTTCTCATGACAAAGGACGACTACGCATTCATCTCCTCAAGCATTGTCAAGGAAATCGCGATGTTTGGCGGCTCTGTGAACGGGTTTGTCCCTGAAATTGTTGAGAAGAAACTGAAGGAAAAGTTTGGGAAATAGAATGGAACTTCTGGTCGGAGATGCGCACAAGAAGAATTTGCAGAAGAAGTCGATGGAGTTGTCAAACAAAAATTCTGATTGGAAAGAGATTAAAAATCAATGCATACCACGTGAAAATTTTTTCTTCAAATTGGCTGAGCTGTACGGAAGAAAAGTTTCCAAAATTATTTTTGGTAGCAACCCATAAATTTCCAAAAGAATATCATCACAAAAAATATGTAATGACTAAATAGTTAAAAAATCTACTGATAGAACTTGCTGAAGTCCTCTTCAGTTATTCTTCTTCTTGGCTGCTTTTCAGCAACAATCTGCTGCTTGATTAATCTTGCAGTGTACCCTGCAATAAGGTTTCTCATTTTCGCAGACTCTACATTCGTGTATTTTTGGACAAGCGGCTTGTTGTTTGCAAAGTCAGGCGTGAATTCCTTGCCGTGCACCTTGATGAGCTTTTTGGCAATTCTTTTTACCAAAAGCGTTTTTATTCTTCCCATAATTTTCACTCAAGCTTTGTCTGGTCGAAAGGCTTTGGCATGATTTGTTTTCTTGTCTCGTAGGGCAAAGGCCTTTTGACTGTAATCGGTATAAGGCCCTGCGCAAATTCCATCTTTGCTATTTCAAGAGGATTGTATCTTATTTTTTTCAGGTCTTCGTCGTTCAGCTTTATCATAAAAGGCGAGCCCTGCGATATCTGGAGCGCCCTTGCCCCTATGATTCTTGCCTGCTCGTATTTAGTGAATTCCATTTTTAGTCGTCATCCCCTCCGTCGAAATCATCATCGCCAAAATCGTCATCATCAAAAAACATTTTCATCTTATCACACCCCTCAGGCATGCATTTATTAAAGCACTTCGTCATCATCTATGAAGCTCTCACCGCATGACGGGCACTCGACCTCTCCATCCTCGATAATTGTGCCTCATGATCCGCATTCCCTTTGCATATCTTCTTCCATCAGCTCACCTTTTTTAAACAGTATGGATGGTACTAACTGCCATTGCTGTGATTATCAAATTAGACCGATTGACGGTCTGCGTTATTAAAATCTACTATATAAAGGTATCGGTGCTAAAACAATATTTATGACGACTATAACAGTTCCTTGACAAGCCTTCTTAAAACCGCAACTTGGGCGTCTACCTTGTTTCTGGCTCTTGAAATGTCATCTGCAAGGCTGTGGTCATAGAATATGTCGCGCACCCAGTTGCTGAAGTCGTTTCTTGCCTCGTTGACATGGTGCCTGAACACCTCTTCGCTCATTGTCTCGAACGCGTCTGCAAGCTCAATTATATTTTTCAGCTTTTTCCCGTCCGCTACAACAAAATGGTGCTCTCCAGGAGCCTCTCCCAGGAGCTTTTTTTTTATTATTACCTCAACCACGTTGCTTTTGCCGCTCGTCTCCTTGTTGACGATTGACTTAAGGCTTGCCTTCTTGGAACCTCTTTTTTTCATTCTCATCGACCTCTTTTGTTAATATAATCTGATTCTTAGTTCATTATTTTTACCTCACCAAGCGAGTTTGCGCTTATCCTAAAATCATTTAAAATGTTCATGAATGTTATGAACGCCTCATAGGGGCTGTCATACGGGTTAAAGTACTTATGAACATCACCATCGTTAAACCATTTCGTGCACATATAATAAAAGTGGTCCGAAGTCTGGAGCCTTCTCCACTTGTCAATTAATTCAGGGTTTCTTGTTGCTTTCACAGACTGCTCAAGAACATAAATTTCGCGCAGGGCTTCCTGCTGCATCTTGTTTCCGAGCCACGCGCTTAAATCCCTCTCGATATCGGCCCAGCTGACAAAATTGTGGTAGTCTAACTCGCCAAATGCCTCGTACCTCTTGATTGATTCGCTGGGGGTTACAAAATCATTATGGGGATGTTTCATAATCTCCTCGGGCAGGTGCCTCAAAAACTCAAAAATTCCCTTGTCAGCCCACTGGTGCTCCCCGAATGTCTCATAGTCCATGAACAAGTTGACGACATTGCCATTTCCATTGATTTGGTTTACCCAGTTTGCGAATTTTGGAGCGGTCAATGGGTGCTCTGCCCAGCTTTTTTCCGAGAACCTGAATGCGATATCATCAGACAGTCTGTAATTTTTAAGCAGCAGTTTTATGTTTGACGCAGTTTTTGGAGTGTACAAAAAGTTCGGGCTTCTCCACTGCAAAATATGGTCGGCTCCTTCTGCGACAATTCCTTTATAGCCCATCTTTTCAATATAAGCTGCAAGCTCGTTGTTGTAAATCAATTCAGTATTCCTAAAAACCTTTGGCTTTTGCCCGAACAGATTTCTTATCTTGCGACTGTGCATCTGGACCTGCTCTTTGAATTCATCTTTTGAATACAAATAAGAGAGGCTGTGATGATATGTCTCATCAAGCATCTCGACGCATCCCGTGTCCGCCAACTTCTTGAAGCTGTCAAGAACATGGGGGGCAAACATCTCAATCTGGTCAAGAAAAACCCCGCTTAGACTGTATGCAACCTTGAATTTGCCGTCTGTCTTTCTGATTAATTCGAGGATTGTGTTATTTGCGGGGATATAGCACTTGCCTGCAATCTTCTCCATTATTGCCCTATTTTTCTGGTCGTCAAAATAATTGTTGTGGTGGCCTATCTCAAAAACAGAATACGACCTAAGGCGCATTGGCTGGTGCACCTGAAAATAAAAACATACGCTTACCATTCCATTCCGCCATTTTTTTGTTTTGCTGTCATCTTGATTATTAGCGTACAATTAACTTGTTGTACACTTTTAAGCATTTTTCTGCAGGAACGTCCCATGTAAAGTTCTGCACTTCGTGGGCGGCATTCTGCTCGAGCACCTCTTCAAGAGGCTTATACCTCAAGAGCGAAATTATCTTGTTGCTGATTTGGTCCACATCCCAGAAATCAACCTTAAGGCAATGTGCGATCACCTCTGAAACCCCGCACTGCTTTGAAACAATTACAGGCGCCCCATTTCTCATCGACTCAAGGGCTGTAATCCCAAACGGATCTGAAACAGACGGCATTACATAAATGTCAGCCATCTTGAATGCACGCTCAACGTCATTTGGCTTAAGGAACCCTGAGAACAAAACCTTGTCAGATATTCCAAGCTCTGCCGCCTTCTCGATCAAAAAGTGCTCCATGTCGCCGGAGCCGGCAACTATGAACTTTACATTCTTCTCGTGATTAAGCACCTGCTTCGCTGCATAAATAAAATAATCAGGGCCTTTTTGAAGGGTAAGCCTTCCAAGAAACAGGACAATCCTGTCATTTTTCTTGATTCTAAAGTCTCCTGTTGTGCCATAATCGGTGAAGTCGACTGCATTGTGCACAACTTCAATTTTATCGGAAGGAACGCTGAAATGCTCCATCAATTTTCCTTTTGTAAAATGGCTGACTGCTATTACAGTGTCTGCACCGTGCATTCCTGCCCGCTCCAGGTCATAAACATATCGGTTAACGCTGTTGCCTCCGCCACGGTCAAATTCAGTCGAGTGCACGTGCACAACAAGCGGCTTTTTCTTGATTTTTTTTGCCATAAGCCCGGCCCCAAAAGTCATCCAGTCGTGGCAATGTATGATGTCAAAATCTTCTTCTTTTGCAATTCGCGCAGCAGCCTGGGTGTACCTGTAAACTTCCTCAAAGAGGCTCTGACCGTAAATTGACGGCTTTGGCATTTTCTTGAGCGCATCCTTGTACGATTGGGATGTCATGTATGGCGTCAGAATTGAAACCACTTTCCTTATTTTTATGTTGCTTGTGGATACAATTTTCAAAAAGTCTGCAGCAGCAGTGTCGATTGCGTAAGGAAGGACCAATGTGATCTCGACTCCTTTTTTGCTCAGGCCCTGTGTAAGGCCGTAGCATGCTGTTCCTAATCCGCCGCTGCTAAACGGAGGAAATTCCCAGCCAAACATCAAGACTCTCATTTTTCCTCGTTAATCCTCACGATTTTATTATCCCGGATGTGCGAGTCTGCCAACCCATTCTGCCTTAGATGGTCCTTTCCAAACGCAGTCAGCTCGTAAACCCGAACATACGAAGATCTTATGACTTCCTTGACAAGCAGCTTGCCGGCAAGGTGTACAAGATGGTTTTCGACTGTTTTCCAGTTTATTTCAGTGTCGCTCGAAATCTGGTTGATTGTTTTTTGCCCGTTGGCAAGAGAAGCAAGAATTATGTTCCTTATCTCAGAAAATGTTCTCTTTATTGTCCTGACGTCAGTATCTTCTATCTGTCCCACCCTTTTAGCCGCGTTTTGCCGTTAATGGCAACTTTATACCATTTTAGTAATAGCATACGCCTAAGATAATCATAACTTTCATCCCTCTATGCGAACTTATTTAAATAGTTATTGATTGCGGAAAATAATATGTTTCTGCTTCTTTATGGATTAACTTTTGAGTAGTGTTAAAGATTTATAAATAATGCTAAGAGATAGTTGGTATAGTTGAATCTACATGGAAAAAAAGGCAGACATTGTATTTGAAGTTTCATGGGAAGTATGCAATAAGGTTGGAGGAATATTCACCGTTGTCAAATCCAAGGCCGCAAGAATGGTGGAAAATTACGGGGACGGCTATTTTCTCGTCGGGCCGTATTTTGCAAAGCAGACAGCCGGGCAGTTCCACGAAGAGCCGCCAAGCCACCATTTCAAGGCAGTTTTTGACGATTTGAAAAAAGAAGGAATAATCTGCCACCTTGGAAAGTGGATTGGGGATGGAAACCCAAATGTCATTCTTGTTGATTTCGAGAGCTATAGGGGCAAGGCAAATGAAATAAAAGGCAGGCTGTGGGAATGGTACAAGATAGATTCAATAAGGGCCGCAAGCGACTATGACGAGCCGGTCATCTGGGCATATACCGTAGGGATCCTTCTCGAGAAATTAATTCATCTTTACCTGGGCAAGAAAATCATCGCGCAATTCCATGAATGGCTTTCCGGAGCCGGGCTGCTTTATTTGAAGAAAAGAAATGCGAAGATTGCAACAGTTTTCACAACCCACGCAACAATTCTTGGAAGAACGCTTGCAAGCTCGCGCGTCGACCTGTATAATGTCTGGGACAAGATAAAACCGGAAGAGGAGGCCTACAATTACGGCATCGAGTCAAAATTTCTTGTCGAAAAATGCTCTGCGATATTCGCTGACGCGTTTACAACCGTAAGCGAAATCACAGGAATGGAGGCAGAGTATCTTCTTGGAAGAAAGCCGGATGTCCTGCTTCCAAACGGGCTCGATATAAGCAAGTTTCCAACTTTTGAAGAGCTTGTGATAAAGCACAAGCTTCAAAGAGACAGGATACGGGAATTCATGCTATATCATTTTTTCCCGTATTACCAGTTTGACCCAAGAAACACGCTGATTTTATTTACCGCCGCAAGGTACGAATTTCACGACAAGGGTTTTGATATTTACATAAAGGCGCTTGGAAAGCTGAACGAGAAATTAAAAAAGGAAAAAAATGAAAAAACAATTGTGGCTTTTCTTTGGGTGCCTGCAAATTTCAGGAACGTTAAAGTTGATATTCTTGAAAACAAGACGCTGTACCAGGACATCAAGGATGCGCTCGAGGAAGTGATGGACGACGTCGAGAAAAACATAATCTACAATTTTGTCTCAAACAAAAAAATTTCAAGGGAGGGCCTTTTTGAAGAGGATCTTTTAACTGAAATGAAGATAAGAATCGGAAGGTTTGCAAAAAAAGGAACCCCTCCGCTGGCTACGCATGACATGTACGATGAAAATGACATAATACTGAAAAGCCTAAAGGAAGCTAATTTAAATAATCTGGAGAGCGATCCTGTCAAAGTCGTGTATTATCCAATCTACCTGAGCGGAGCGGACGGGCTTTTGAATTTGAATTATTACGAGGCAATGCAGGGCTCGCATCTTGGGGTTTTTCCAAGCTACTATGAGCCATGGGGATACACGCCATTGGAAGCCGGCGCTCTTGGGGTTTCAAGCGTTACAACGGACTTGGCAGGATTTGGAAGGTTTTTCTGCAACGAGTGCGTGCAGCCCGAAATCCCCGGAATTTTTGTCCTGAGGAGGCTGAACAAGAGCGATGACGATGTCACGGGACAGCTTGTAGACGTCATGCTAAACTTTATAAATATGTCCAGGGAAGACAGGGTTGCAAACAAGATGCAGGCGAGGCGCGCAGCATCAATGGCGGACTGGAAAAGCTTTGTTGGAAGCTACATCGCGTGCCACAATCTTGCAGTCAGCAAGTTTTACAAGTAGAATTCATTTTATTTTTGATTTTGCGGGGTTTATTTTTAATGAAAGTCATTCATCAGATAGGAAGCGTGAGAATCAGCAAAGATGTAAAGGAAAACATCGGATTTGCGCTAACAAACAGGCAGGGAAGCTACTGCGCATTCTATACCAGCCAGTCATCAAGATACCACGGGCTTTTTTTCTTTGACAAAAGTTCGTCACGAATGTTCAAGTTTATCGAGGAGATAAGGCCTGCATCAGGCTTATCAAAACCCGAAAGCTTTGGAATTCTCAGAAATTTTCTTTATTTTGCAGAGAGGGGCAAAAGCTCGACAACTGAAAGATTTTTTATGCCAAGGAATGAGAATTCGCTTGTTTATGAGCTGAGCAGAAATATGCAGGTTGACATTCTGCTCGACTGCAAGGATTCGTATGACAACAGGGTCTGGGGCAGATATTACGACATTTTCAAGGAGAAGGACTGCACTGTTGTGAAATTCACCAAAAGGACGGACAGGAGAGAAGATGTAAGCGACGGGCTTGAGGAATTTTCACTGTATCTTGCAATCAGATGCAACTCCAATTTTTTTCAGGCAAACAACTCATGGATTGAAAAGCGCTATGATTTTGATGAGCAGCGAAATTCAAAGCCGTTCTTAAGGCATGTATACGATGCATTAAGGCTTGAAGGGACAAAATTTGTTTTTTCAATGTCAAAAAGCAAGAGCGACGCAATAAAAGAATGCAGGCAGGTATACAACAATATTGACGAAATCAAAAAGACAGAGAAGGAAAATTTTGATATGTTTATTTCCAAGGATACTATAAAAAAAATTCTGAAGAGCAAAAAAATAGAAAACGAGATTAAGCTTGCTTACGCAAATGTGCTGTGGTCGCTCGACAGCCTTCTCGTCCACGACAATACCCAAAAAGGAGTGTTTGCCGGACTCCCTTGGTTTTTCCAGTTCTGGTCAAGGGATATAATGGTTTCACTGAAATCAATTTCAGGAATTCATCATTTTTTTGCAGAGAGGCTAATTGAGGATTACCTTAAGAAAATCTCGCCCGACGGGAGACTTTTTAATTTGCAAGGTCTGCACAGCTCGGCAATTCTTGGGACAGCGGATGCGCATGGATGGCTTTCGCTTCGATGCAGAAACATCCTGAATGAGACATCAACCAGAAACGACGTTGCCTTCCATAAGTTCTCTTACGAGATTGAAAAAGCCCTGGAAAAATCATTCCACAGGCTTGTAAAGCATCGCACAAGCAATGACTTTGAATTCAACGAACCAAAGGAAACATGGGTGGACACGTCTTCAGGAGGAGACGACCGGGCAGGGATAAGAATCGAGATACAGGCGTTAAGATTGGGCTTTTACAGGACGCTCTTTGAGCTTACGCAGGACAGCAAGTACAAGATTCTTGAGAATGTTTTGAAGGAAAAAGTCAGGCAAAAATTCTGGAACGGCAAGATTTTAGCAGACGGGGTCGATGACTGGACGCAGAGGCCCAACATATTTATCGCGTCATACGTGTATCCTGAACTGCTTGGCGTTTCAGAGTGGGAAGATGCTTTTGGAAATGCCCTCAAGGCGCTTTGGCTTGAGTGGGGGGGGTTGTCCACAATTGATAAGCAAAATTCTCTTTTTACTCCTTTTTCGACGGGAGAAATTGATGTCCAAAGCTACCATAGGGGAGACTCTTGGTTTTGGATCAACAACCTTGGAGGACTAACGATGCACCGGATAAATAAGCTGAAATTTAGAAAATATATAAACAAAATCATCGAAGCAAGTACAGGCGAGATTCTTTGGAAAGGCTGCGTTGGATGTCATTGCGAAATAAGCGATGCAAAGCAATTATCGAGCAAAGGCTGCTTTAACCAGGCATGGAGCAACGCTATGTATGCGGAGATGATCGAAGAAATATTCCAATGAATTGTGAAGCAATTCCTTCCTATTTTCCCCAGACTTTTCTAAAAAGGCTGGCAGATATGATCGAAGAAATATTCCAATGAATTATAGAAAACTTTTTCTCAGCTTATCTTAAAATACCCATTGGCAATTTCGTAAAATGTTTGCTTAAACTCATCAACACCTGTCATAAATCCGTCAGAACCAATTACCTGCCTGCTTAAAGTCCATGACTTATCCTTCAATTTTTTCAACTGTTTATAGATTACAGAATTATCAAAGCCGTTGGTTGTTCCGTATTTGTCAATTTTGCCCTCGTCAAGCATTTTTATGTTCTCTGTCAATAAAAGATTAATCATGGTTACAGTGTATCCGGTTTTCTTTCTTTGGTCCTGTGTCAGCCGGTCTTCAGTTTGTTTTCCATTGCCTGCAGCTTTGAAAGAAAGGTAAGCTATTCCTGAGAGATATGAGGTGAGATTGATTATGACATTTTTAAACTGGCCCACATCAAGAAGATAAATTTCCTGACTTGAACCTTTCGGAAGCCAGAAATAGTTTCTGTAAGCTGCATTAGAAGAATTATCTTCGCCATCATGTAACTGATGCACTTCTTTGTCGGCATCGATACCTAAAAATAATCTATACCCCATTGCCTGGAATTTTTCAGAAGATTGGATATTTTTGCTTAGCTCCAACACTTGTTCGGGATTAGTTACTTCCCTGAGAACAATTTCTTCTAATGTCATTTCAGACTCTCAAACTCACAATATATAATGCCTGGCTCCACGCAAGAGGGCAATTCTCGTTATGCTCTTTTCCGTCTGCAAAATAAAGCTCAGGCAACTCGTGCTTTTTATTCATTGCCTTTCGTGTCATTTTCATGTAATGCCTGTATTTTTTTAAATTTCCCATTTTCTTGTAGATTATTGCAAGCCAAGGCAAGCCTTTTGTCCACATAGCCTCACCGCTTTTGTAATAGTAGCGGTCGCCCAAATATCTTATTACCCCCTTCCTTCTGAGAAGAATTGTCTCAATATTCTTTAATATTTCGTCTCTTTGCTGTGCACTGACAACATTGTAAGGGTAAATTAATGACAACAGCGACATGTCAACTAATTTTGATTCCGACTCTCTTGGAAGCAGCCTGTTTAGCGCCTCTTTTCCCTTTTCAATTAATTCTTTGGGAACTTTAACAATTTTGCTTATTTTTTGAAGGCCTGCAACACAGGCACCGACTGAAGATGCATGGATTTCCTCATTTTCCTCCCACATGCCATTGTCTTTGTCATGCCAGTACTCGATGCTTTGCAGATAGTGGACAAGCTTTTTTACTATTCTCATGTCGTCCTCGTTTCTTATGATTCGAATTTCCTTTTCCTCCAAATCCCCTATCTTGAATAAAAGAAGGCCGATGGCGTCATTTTGCTTGTTTCCCCATTCATCATAAATTTCGTCCAGAGTCATTGGATTGTATCTCGCATGAATATACTGGTAATGGTGCCTTGGCTTTTCCTTTATGGCCCAGTCTATCTTGTATTCATGCTTTAAAAGAAGGCCCATTAAGGCTCTCAGGTTCCTTTTGACAGCGTCAATTTTGCCTGCCGCCTCAAGTCCTATTGTAGTGTATACATTATCCCTGATCCATGCAAGATTATAGCCTGTCTTTGCATCGGGCCTTGCGGCTGCAAAAAGGCCTGTAGGATACTGGAGTTCCTCTATGATTTTTACTGATTTGTGAAGCATAGCTGTTAAATGCCATTTTTCATTATTGATTGTTCTGGCACCCCCCCATGATATCAATGCGTAGGGGGTTTATAAATGTTTCGGTTTGTTACTACTAACTAATAACAAAATAAAAAGCTACACAAACACAATTTTTAGCTGCACCTGCTTTTAATTGCCGGCTTGTCCGTGCAAGTCATACGCAAGCTCGTGCAATTCCATAAATCTCTTGACAAAAAGTCCGGAGTTCCTGGATATTATCTTAAGAAAATCTACGGGGTTTTTGATACCTGCTCTGGCCAGACCTACAGAATCTATTGGGGGGCTCGGAAAATACACATGGCCGCTCCTAATTGCTTCTGTTAAATACCTTTTAAATTTTGCGACCTCTTTATTGAACTCTACCGAATCATTTTCAGGGTTATAAGTTTGCCTTGCAATTTTGTAAAAGGCTTTAAGAAGGACTACGCCTGCAACATTAAGATAAGCTTTTCCAAGCCTTGCTTTAAGGTTATCTCCAATTTCTAATCGCTTGTCTCCAATTTTTTCGTCAAGGTCTTGAGCAGCCCACAATACCTTGTACCATCTACCAGGTATATTCCCATAAGGGATAAATCCCCTGTAAGTTGAAAGAAAGACAAAAGCCTTCTCAAAAGGCTGAGTTTCTTTTTGTAATTTTTCTTCAACTCCTTTATAAAACTCCATTAAAAGTTCGTGCATTTGGACATGACGTGTATCCGGTGTTATCCGTCCATACTCTCTGTGCAGTCCTGCGTACCGAGTACCGCCGGTTGATTTAACAAAGATTTCAGGATTCCTGTCCAGCATATCTCCTATATCACCGTTTCCCAAAAGAAGCATAGGCGCTGCAATATCTCCTTCAGTACCTGCTTTATGAAAATAGGATTTTATGCTTCCCAAATCATGGGCAGATGTCACTTTTCTATTTAGTTCTGTTATCCTCTCAGTTAGGCGAGCTCCCATCAGAGGAAGAAGCAGTTTTTAGTTTAAAATAGTTTCTAAATGTAGTCACTTCACAGTGTAGTAAACTCTTCTATTGTCCTTTCCTTTGTTTTCTGCCTTGACTAATTCTATCCTGCCGATTTCCCTGAGGCTTTTAACATGAGTGCCTCCATCGGCTTGTATATCAATGCCCGGAATTTCTACAATCCTCAGTATGCTGACGCTTGGTGGAAGAGCGACAGCAAGTTTCACGACGCCTGGGATTTTCATTGCTTCTTCTCTTTCAAGATAATACATCTTTACCTCCGGATTTTGGTCTACGATATCATTTGCCTGGTCTATGTAATGCATGATTTTTTCCCTGTCAAACTCTGCCATGTTAAAGTCGATTCTTGTCTTGTCCAAGTCGATCTGGTTTCCGGTAATCAAAACATTTGATTCTCTGTTAAAAATTGAAATCAATATGTGGGCTGCTGTGTGCATTCTCATGAACTTATGCCTTCTTTCCCAGTTGATTTTGCCAGTTACCTTGTCTCCGGCTTTAAGTCCCGGCCTTGCGACTTCGTGGCTGATTTGCCCCGAGAATTTGCCGACAAAAACAACAGGATACTCTTCGTTACCTTTGGTTAGAATGCCAATATCTAATGGCTGGCCCCCTCCTTGGGGGTAAAAAGCAGTCTTGTCCAGGACAACATATTTATCATCCTTCACCGACTCGACTGTTGCCTCAAATTCCCTGAGATAGGAATCGTTCATGTATAGCGCCTGTTCCATAATCCTGAGATTTTTAGGTTATTATTAAAGATTTTGTTAGAAAAAATAAAAAATGGGGAAAATCCCCAAGTCAAGTTATTGGCAGGAAACTTAATCCCTGGCCAATGCTCTGATTGCCTTCAAAGCTACTATCACAGCAGCCGGTGCAACGAAAACTGCTATCCCACTGACAATTGCAGACAAGTAACCTCCAATTACTGGAATTACTTCAAGGCTTGTTGCGGCTGTCCCAGTCGCAAGCAACGCCAATGCTGCTACAAGGAATGGTGTCGTTTCCTTTTCGGTTACATTAAGTAAACCTACTATCAGTCCTAACACGACCAATAGTAATACCATCCATCCTTGTGTGTCGGTGCTTAGGCTTGAAGCGAACAGTCCTATTATTACGGCGATTAATACGCCAATAATAAATGCCCATTCTCCCATCTTTGCCATTATCAATCCACCTCCCGAGTGTTATTAGGCTTTATGCCTAGCTAAGATTACTTTTTTTCCTAGTATTTAAATTTTTTGTTTTATAGAAAGAAAAAAATATATGTTGGAAAATATACATTTAGTAGTATAGTATTTTAATAATTAAACAAGCTCAATCCGTTAAGAACTACTATCACGGTAACTCCAACATCAGCAAAAATAGCCAAACCAAGGATATTACCTAAATATTATATACCCAATCAATCCCCCCTTCCCATGAAAATCCTTCAAAACATTGAAATTGTAGATTTGGCGCTTTACTTTGACAAGACCCTGATTATTTCGGATGTCCACATTGGCTATGAAGAGTCAATGAACAAAAGGGGCATTTTTGTGCCAAGGCTTCAGTTTGAGGAAATTGTAAAAAGAATGGAAAAAATATTTGCTAGGCTAAAAGACAAAAAGATAGAAAAAATTTTGATAAACGGGGACTTGAAAGACGAGTTCGGAATGATTTCAGAGCAGGAGTGGAGAAACACATTGAAATTTCTTGACTTGCTTGGAAGGCGTTGTGGTGAAGTTGTATTGATTAAAGGCAATCATGACCATGTTCTTGAGCCAATTGCAAGGAAAAGAAATGTCAGGATTGTAAACAGCATGGCAGTTGGCAAAGTGTTGGTAACCCACGGAGACGCAATTCCTGAAAATGTGAAGGATTTTGATACAATCGTTATCGGACACGAGCATCCTGCTGTTACAATAAGAGAAGGCGCAAGAAACGAGTCGTATAAATGCTTTCTGAAAGGCGAATACAGGAGAAAAAATTTGATAGTCCAGCCTTCGCTTAACACGATAGTTGAGGGAACTGACTTGCTTCGTGACGAAACTTTATCCCCATTTCTGAAGCAGAACCTTGATAATTTTGAAGTATATGTTGTAGAGGATGAAATCTACAGGTTCGGGAGGTTAAGGAATTTAAGGGAGAGGGATTAACTCTTATACAGCTTCCCCAACAAGTCTGATTTTGTAATCGTGCCGACCAATTTTCCTTCTTCCGATACAAGAACGATTGGATAGTGCTTTAACAAGCTTGAAATCACCTGAACCGAGGTTGTTTTCGAGACAATTGGGGGCTCTTCTGTCATGACCTCGCTTACTTTCTCGTGCTTTGAGTTGATTAACGCGTCAAGAATATTTGATTCTGAAACCAGCCCGACAAGATGATTGCTGCTTAAAACAGGCATTTGCGATATTTCGAACTTTTTCATCTTCGAGATTGCTTCTTTTATTGAATCGCCCGGAGAAATGCTTATGATTTTTGCAGTCATCAGTTGCTCTGCCTTAACTTCCACTTTTTTCTCCAATTCATCAAATGCCGCAAAAATCTTCTTTGTTTTTGTGTAAGTTGGGTCAATATGGCCGGATTCAATTTTTGCAATCAATGACTGGGAGACGCCTGCCCTGTTGGCCAGCTCTTTCTGGGTCATCCCAATCCTTTTTCGGATTTTCTTTACTTCGTTTAGCTCGTACGGCATTTTGATTTAACTTTTTATCAACCAAAGTTTCCAGCTCTTTCGCTAATAATATCTAATATTTAAATTTATTCTTATTGGAATATTTTTTTCAGGAATCTTTTAATATGGTGCAGAAATTAGGTTATAAATGAGATGTAATTCTCATATTATCAAATCAATTATTTGCGGTGGAAAAATGGCGCACATAACATACGTGACTAGCGAAAGTGTTACAGAAGGTCATCCTGACAAAATCTGTGACCAGATAAGCGATGCAATCTTGGACTCCTTGTTTGCACAGGACCCATATTCAAGGGTTGCAGTTGAATGCTTAACAACAACGGGGCTTGTGGTAGTTGCAGGAGAAGTCACGACAAGAGGCTATTCCGACGTACAGGGGATAGTAAGAAAGACATTGAAGGATATCGGATACAACAATCCGCAGTTTGGAATAGATGCTGAAGATGCAGGAGTCTTGGTCTCGATCCATGGCCAGAGCCCCGATATTGCGCAGGGCGTCGATGAAAAGACAACAAAAGAGCAGGGGGCCGGCGATCAAGGGATGATGTACGGATTTGCATGCAACGAAACGCCTGAGCTAATGCCGCTGCCAATAATCTTGGCCCATAAGCTGACAAAAAAGCTTGCCGAAGTCAGGAAAAAGGGGATTATAACTGATTTAGGGCCGGATGGAAAATCGCAAGTCTCTGTTGAGTACCATGACGGGATTCCAAAAAGAGCAACCGCAGTTGTCATAGCGCAGCAGCATTTGGAGCAAATCAGCGAAGACGAGCTAAAATCCCAAATCAGAAAAGTCATAATCGAGCCCGTTGTTGGGAAGTGGATGGACAAGGACACTCAAATACACATAAACGCAACCGGGAAATTCGTAATCGGAGGTCCTGAAGGGGATTCAGGGGTTACGGGAAGAAAGATTATAGTTGATACTTATGGGGGAGTCGGAAGGCACGGGGGCGGAGCTTTCTCTGGAAAGGACCCGACTAAAGTTGACAGGTCTGGCGCATATGCAGCAAGATACGTTGCAAAGAACATTGTTGCGGCAGGGCTTGCTGACAAGTGTGAGGTCCAACTCTCTTATGCAATCGGGGTTGCGCAGCCGACATCAGTCAACGTCGACACCTTTGGAACAAACAAAATTCCGGAGGCAAAGATTGTCGAGCTCGTAAAAAAACACTTCAAATTGACTCCAAAATGGATTATTGACCACCTGAACTTGAGAAGGCCAATCTACAAAAAAACAGCTTCATACGGCCACTTTGGGAGAGAAGATGCTGATTTCACGTGGGAGTCTGTAGACATGGCTGATACCTTAAGAATTGAGGCAGGCCTTGGAAAGAGGGAAATCAAAGCAATACATTAATTTTTATTTTATTTTTCTTTTTATTTTAAACTTTCTTTGAAAACTAAACAGGTTAGATATGAGGTGGTCATTTCACAAACTTTATAAAACTTTGATTGTTTCCAGAAATTGATGACAATCGAGGTGCTAATGCGGTACGATTTAGGGAGCATGACCGTATGCGGCGCAATCCCTCTTCTGGAACAACTGGCAACTGCGAACCTTAAAACATCTGAAAATCATCCCGACACGCTCGTGAATATCGCATTTAATCCATACGGACCAGGCTTAGGCGCTTTGATTAAGGGACCAACAAAGGATGCGGTAAGAAGCGCATTAATCGATTTCCTGACTAAATCTGAGCAATTCTTTCCAAAATATGTGGGAAGAAATTCAGATTATCAACTGGCCGCGGAGATTCTGCCAATATTTCTCAAGCAACTTAGTTGGAGGAATGAGCCTCAAGCAAAATGGCTTGAAATCGTTCCCATGGCATTCAATCCGTATGGGGACAGCCAAACGCCTGCAAGCTTGGAAACTTATAGATAATTGTTTCTATTTCTGCTATTTCTTCGCAACACTGAAATAATGCGTTTGATAAACAAAAGATGGCTTGAATTTCATCTTGAATGCAAGCATCGCCTCATCCGAGCCGCCAAAATCAACCAAAGGATAGCCAAGTTTTTTGATGCAAATCAAGTCTTCAACATTCAGGAATTCACCAACATCCTTGTACTTGTAATTGTAGATTCCAATCCCAAGATAAAAATTCACGGAATTGGGAATTTTCCAGCCCGCTGAGATATAGCAAAGCTCGTCATTGATGCAAGTTCCCCTTACAAGGTCAAGCCCCTCAAACCCGCTTTCAATCATGTTGCTGTAGTAAGCGCTGTCTACCCTGTCTCTCGGATGCCTTGATTTGGCCCATTCCTTTAAAAGTGACTTGAGTTGCTTTTTTGCTGCCTTTTTTGGATCGATTTCATCAATTTTGCAGCTTGAGATAAACCTGTTTCTTATGTTCCTTAATTTTTTCCATTCCCCTCCGCTTAAGCTTTCATCAAAACTTGAAAGATTGTATACCGGCCAGTGCAGGTCGTAGATATTGCTTAGTTTGTAATCTTCCTTCAAACCCTGAAAAATCTCGGCCTTCAGCTTATCGCCCGCTTCAATGTAAACCT
>CAZGTJ010000001.1:0-19366 GCA_964528545.1 uncultured Methanosarcinales archaeon | reverse complement strand
CATTTTGTTGGATGAAGGTTTGAGCCATAACCTACCTTGATTCGTTCTGCTCCCGGTCTTGCGTTTGCTGTGGTGTTTCCAGACACTGCAAAAAAATGCCACGACGAAGTTGAGGGGGTTGAAATCGACGTTCCAGAGCATGCAGTAGTATCATAGATTGTGTCGTCAATCATTGTGTAAACTCCTTTAGCGCAATCTGGAGCAGAATCAAAATAAATTTGAGTTGCAGTTTCATATCTTAAATACATTATTCTTGTGCTCTCATCAGAAACATTAGTCCACATTATTATTGGCCATTGACCACCAGAACTCCAATCATTTTTGAACCAGCCTAGACAAGTGAAATTTAAAGGGCCTTGGTTTGATCTATTAACATCAAAACTTGTGGAAATTCCATCATTTGCTCCATCAAAATCCAAAGCCGCTGCTCCATACTGCTTATCGGTGGTTATGTAGAGTGGACAATTTCCGCAACTAAGATTATTTCCATACTGGCTTTCATCAACAAATTTGCTTGCAGTGTCTCCAATAGCGGCCTTGTTGTTAAAATTCCAATTTGCCAATAATGTGCCATCAACTAATGGTGTATTTGTACTATTGTAGGTTATCGTAACACTTCTAACCTGGCTGGTGCTAATATCAATTGTAAAGTTGACAAAATTCCAATTCCGTATGAATCCTAGGCCATCGGCATCGGAATCTATCGAATACGTTAATGAAGTTGCATTTACAACATTTAAAGTCAACAAAATTGAAAAAGCTGAAATTATTATTTGAAAATAAGTTTTAGAATTCATTTCCCCACCTCCTTGATTTCAAGCTTTTGCAGCATGAATGTGGGATCCTCATCAACAAAATCGGATTCAGCTGCCTTGTACTGCACTCTTGTTCCGTCTTCGCAAAACGTAAACTTTTGACAGGATTTGCCGCCGTCGCATCCATTAAATACACCATTTCTGGCACTGCCACCGGCTAATGTTCCGCACAAAAGAACCAGGCAATCGCCTTCGCTGGATTGAACGCATACTCCCCAATTGCTAAAATCAACCCTTTTCTTGGTGACATAACCACCACCGTTAATTGCTACAACAAATTCCCCCCTATCACTGCAAGCTGTCCTGTTTGCCAGAGTTGGCTTAAACGATACAATTTCAAATGCCTGATAGCTTTCTGTACCATTGTTACACAAAGTGTAAGTGTCATTTGTCGCATCATAACAAACAACTTGTTTTTGCCGTTCTTTTGTAACCCAATCATAAACAGGCTCAGTTGTTTCATATAATTGTCGGATGCAATCTTGTGGGACTTCTATAGAAATCTTATCATTTACAGGTGTTTTTTGAACTCTTGTAAATTCGTCATATGGATCCCACTGGACTGTTTCACTCGATACAGCTATTGCTAAGACAGAAATTATGAATAAAGCAATGAATAATATTAACGATATTGTTTTATTCAATTTCATAGAAAACACCTCCAGTAAAAATGACTTTTATGAAAGAATCTAAGTTGTTGCTAAAAGAATAATTCGAGCACTCTTCTTTTTCTAGAGAATCGATTTATCTCCACCCCGCAATTTAATTCAGGCGAAGGCTTGTATAAATAGCTTCTGATTTTTTGGAAATTTTTGGGATAAATTTTTTATTTTTCGGATAAAAAAACGAGTTTTTTATCATTTTTCAATTTTTTGATCGATTTTAAGAAAAATAAATTTATTTTTTCTAATAAAAAGAAATGTTTTTATACTAGATAACATCTACGATGTATCATGACTAGGAAGCTGGGGATGCTTATTTTGGTTTCTATCTTGCTTTTGGTAGTTGGATGTGCCAAGAGCGCCCCCCCTGCACAAATCACAGACACCCAGGCTGAGGATGTTCCTGTTGTAACAGACGTACAGGAAGAGCAAAAGGAAGCCCCTCAGGAAGCCGAGAAAGAGGTGATTCCTGATGATGTCGTGGAGATTATAAAGAAATCGGAAAAGGTCAAAAGCATTTATTACAAATACTCTGGTCCGGAGACAGGAACAGATTTGTACGAATTCTTTGTAAAAGGCTTGAACATAAAATATGAGCCGGCAAGAAAAACAAAATCGCTTGACATGCCCGAAGCTTACGATTCCATTTTTATCAGCAAGGAGGCAAAAACAGCAATGTCATATTGCGCAGACGCCACATGCAAGTATCCGGGCAAGAAGGAAGACCTGAGCTATGATGAGGAATACATACTGACTCCATTTGACTGGCTAAACTCCATAAAAAATGCGACAAAGGTGAGCGAACAAAGAATCGACAACAGGAATACGTGGAAGATAAGCACAAATGCCGGAATGGTATGGATTGACACTTTCTATGGCGTTCCGCTGCAGGTTGAGGCAAACGGGAACGCATACAATTTTCAGCATATGACTTTCAACAGCGTCCCGGATTCGGAAGTAATTCCCAATTAGATTCTCAATTTCTTCTGAAAAAGCTTGATTTTTTAGCTGCTCCTTTTGGCTTCTTGGCCGAGATTTTGCCTTCCATCCTCCTGTTATATTTCAAAACCAGCTTGTCCATCTTTTGGCTGTACTTTTTTTCAGCCTCATCATAATTTTTTTTCTCTTCTATTTCTGCCGTATACTCGTCCAAGAGCCTTTGTTTCTCATCCTCGTACCAGCTGTCAATTTCGTCTTCGTCCATCTTGATCAGCTGCAGTAGCAAAGGCAGCTGTTGCACCCTTTCTCGCTTGATTCAAAATCCGCTTTGCGGTAGCCCCTGTCTATCGAATTGCACTGGTTTTTGCACCTCACCTTGCATTGTCCCTCATCAGGAATGGTGTGCGAGAACAAGTTGACAAATTTCCCGCACTTGTCTTCTATCTTTATCGGCCCGCTGCCAGGGTAAAATACAAAAACTACGGCAATAATGCAGGCAAGAAGGGCAATAATCAGCACCATCTTCAAGTTTCCCCTGATCATCCTCCTGACACCATCAACCTTCATTTTTTCTTCTCGAAACAATTCTGCTGCCTTTGCTGATAAAAATTTCGCGCTCCTTTAAATAATATACGCCTGCCTTGACAACAGACATAAGGACTATAATCAATGCAAGTATTGACGAGAGAATCGCGGCTGCCCTTGAAACGCCAAGCTCCTGGAAATCAGCATACGAAACAAGCAGCCCAAATCCAAACACGAAGTAAGCAAGCGCGCTTGTGAACTTTCCTTCAGCTATCAAAAACAAAAGCGCAACAATGGTTGTTGCCGCGAAGCCCGCCAGGGTTAATATCACCTCATTGTAGTATGATTTGCACTCAATTTCAGTGTGCGGGGCATCTGAATCATAAATCACAGCTTTGTACCCGCAGCTGTAATATTTTGCAACAAGCGCATGGCCCATCTCATGGATTGCGACCGTGCTTATCAGGCTAAGGGAGCTTATTGAAAAAATAAATACAATAAACTTGCCGAAAATATTTGCGTAGGCAAGAATCATTGTGTTTTTTCTTTTTTGCCATCCTCTCCTTATGTTGACGACCCCGAGATTTTTTATGTCAAGATAAAACATATGGAGAGTGATAATCAGTATGAAGTTTGCAACAAACCATGGCAGCATATTGGATTCAATCCCCTTGATGTTAAGGGCCAGAAATATCATGGAAACTGCGCTATATCCAAGTCCGTAATGCCCGGCAATTCTAAGGTAGAAATTTGTAAAGAATGCAAGGATAAGAAAAACAAGCGCCATCAGGGTGTACGAAGCGGCAAGCGCGCCAATGAAGAACCACTGGCTCGGGTAGGTCGCAAATATGGCCATTATCGAAAATATTGCGGTGACAAAAAGAATCAAAAGATGCAGGATATTTTTGTTTTCGGTAATCTTGTAAATTGCATGCGCGACAAGGATGCTGCTTACCACGTTTAGCACAACATTAATGAGCATGAAATCCTTTTCCGAGACTGCAAGCATGTTAAAAATCCAGAAAAAATGCAGAAGCGCGGCCAAGAAGTAAAAAATCCCGTTTACAGCAATGATTTTTCCTGTCTTTTTTTCAACCGGGCCTTTTAAAAGCAAAGAATAAAAAATGTAAAAGGAAAGAATGGATACTGCAAAATAGCTTAACCCGTTGGCAGCATGAACTATCATATTCCCTCTTTTAGCACGCAAAGCTGTTCAAAATTTTGAGATAGGCGTCTTTGCTTGATTCATTTATCGAAGTTCCCGTCAGCACAACCATCACATCATATTGGCCGCAAATAGTCCCGGACACAAGAGAGTTGGACAAATACTTGTTTGACTTTATCCCGTAAGTGTACCAGCTTCTTTCATTGAATTTCTCGAGCTGGACAATGCCAACCACCTGCCCGATTTCCTCCTTCGTCAGCTTCGATATCTGCTCGTCATTGAAAAAATCCGAAAGCGCCCTTATTTGGCCAAGCTCAAGCACATTGCTTGTTTTCGGAGCGTTGACGACAAAAAGCAGCGTATTTTTGTTTTCATCAATTATTGCCCATTTATCAGGCAAGTCCCTGGTAACTTCGTCCCATCCCGGAGCGTAGCTAAAGGAAAACCCGTATTTTTCATTTTTAAACGACTTATCGCCTTCTTCCTGCGCATTGGCAGCGTCTTGAAATTCCTTTTGGGCTGTGCAGGAAGAAATCGCAAGAACAAAAATAAATGCCAGCGGGAATGCCAGTGTTTTTCTATTCATCTTGTTTAACTTCAAGAAGCTGCTTATAAACTTTGTGCATATTTAATTCAAGATATTTTCATCACTTTATAATGGTAAAAATAGAAAGATTTATAAAGGAATAATATCACGATACACATGTTTGGGGGGGTAAAATGAAGAGTCTTGCATTTGCACTGGGGGCATTAGTAGTCTTCTTGTTAGGATGGCTTGCAGGCTCGATATCCGATTCCAATCAGGCTTCTCAAATTGAGCAGGCTCCTGACAGGCTTGAGGGAATGCTTTCTTTGGGCAATCCGGCAAAAGAAGATATGATTACAAAAGCCGATGATCAGGCAGGGCAGGAAGACAGGGCCCAGACAAGAGATAAGCCGTCTCCAAGGGGCCGCATAAAAAATGAGCAGATTCTTGTTTATGACGACGAGGTCGTTTTGAAAATCAAAAATCCCGAGTGGGCAATATTTGCAGACACAAAATCAATGGACCCCGTTATTGACTCGTCAAGCAAGGCGATTGAAATTGTCCCGGAATCGGAGAGCGAATTAAGGGTGGGGGACATTGTGGCATACAAGTCAAAATATTCCGACGGAATTATAATCCACAGGATTGTTGACATCGGAAATGATGACGATGGCTGGTACGCAATCTTGAAGGGCGACAACAATGAGCAGCAGGATCCTGGAAAAATCAGGTTCGAGCAGATAAAAAGAGTCGTTGTTGCTGTAATCTATTAATGCATTGCCTAATCGCAGCGCCAGTTAATCTTATAGGATTCTTGTTAAACACCTTTACCCTGCGAAGTGAGGGATGAAATTTCGTCCGAAAAGTTAAATTAAGTTTTCACTTTTTACGGGAATTCTCTCCACTTCGATAAGTGGGCAAGAAAACAGAAAACAAAAACTTTAATAACTTACGATGAAAGTATATTCCAAATGCAAATCCCACAACAAAAATTAATGATAAAACAAAAGCCCAGTAAATTTGGACCATTGATATTTATCGGAATCGTTGCACTAGTGTTATTCTTATTGTTTGCAATACTATTTGGAATCATATACTCCAAATCAAAATCCAAGTGCGGAAGCGGCGGAATGTTAATCGGCAACTCAAAGGAAGGTTATCATTGCGGATATTACTCAGTCTGCAAAGATTGCCAAAATATAACTCAATGTCCAGATTGCTCACAATTATGTGAATCAAAAGGAAAAATGAAAAGAGATGGATTCTGCGGTCCAACAACAATTGATTTAACAAATAAAATAAAAAGAGATAAAGATGGCAACATATACATAGAAAAAGGGCCAATAAATTGTTATTGTTGTTGTGATGAAATTGGAGGCAACTAAAAATGGGAAAGAAAAAAACTGTTTTTGTTTGGATTTTATTAGTATTGATGGCAATCTATTTGATATTTGGAGCGGTCAATATAGTTTATAGTTTAATCAATATCAACAAATTATTGACTCCAGCTTTATTGTCAAATCCTACTATTAACATTATTAACTTAGTGCTATCAATTATCGGGCTCGTTATTGTTGCAATATTTTTTGTCAAGCTTTATAATGTTAGACCGGATGTATTAAATTGGGTGAATATTGCATTTGGTTACAGTTTTGCAACATCGCTGCTCAATTTAGTACTATTGGCCTTTTTATCTGGACTATTTGCAATATTCGCAGCAATACCCATTATTGTTATTCTGATTTTTGTGGGTGCAATGTGGTTTGGTATTAGCTTACATTTGAAAAGAGCAAAAAGGGAAAATCTAATGGATTTCTCTTAATTTTTTTATTTCCTTTGTTTTCTTGCCCTCAATGTACTTCCTCGATTGCTTACTTTGTTCGCTCAAAACGGAGAGCCTAAATTGTAGTCTCGCTAACGCTCGAATTTATTGGGAAACTTAAATTTAAGTGAAATTAACAGTTCTTTATCTTTTGCTTACACAGTTGAATCAACCGCTCCAAATATTATTGTCCCATTGCACATGCCCCCTGCTCCGGTTGGAACCTGCAGGCGCCAGTAAGTTGAGTTTGTGCTGTTTCCAAACCCGGCATCGACTGTTCTTTTTGGAATCGTTAAGTTGAAAATCTGCCTGCTTTGGTTTGTGAGATTGTACATGTCCGCATAAGGCGTGTTATTGCCGGGATAATACCTTTGATAGCCAAAGGTGATATTTGCGCCAAACTCGCAAATCATGCTTAGGTTCATTCCAATTTCCTCATCCCCGCCCCCAAACCCCCTCAGCGTGACATTGATTGGCATGTTTCCTGTGTTTGTGACGTTCTTGACAATCGGAGGCGAAGTTTGGGAAACTGACAAATTCCCATAATCAATAAGGTAATTTTCAACGCCTATCCCTAGCACTTCATTGATTGTTGCAAAAGACGAATTTTCCGAACTTAGTAACCCGCCCGTATCATTTATGGTCATGTTGCACTGCCATACCGATGCAGGGTTTGCGTAGTATTGCACTGAAAATTGGCACACGCAGCTCCCATTTCTATTTCCAGTGCCGGTAACGACTGTGCAAGGAAGGCAGCTGTAATTTGTATAGTGCGAAGAGTTGCTGTCCTGCGCATTTGATGCGGCAACAGATGAATCATAAAAAGTAGCGGTTACGTTCTTTATATCATCAAACCCATTTGTGTCGCTGTAAGAACCGTTGCAGACAACTGTTGCCGCGCCGTTGGCATTCAAATCAACAGGATTTATTACAACTACTTTATACAGATTTGGCTCTGTGTTTGAAACATTGACTTTTGCTATGACAGTTTGATTGGTTATATTGGCCCCTATCACGTCGTTTGAATTTACGGAGATGCCAAGAAAGAGTGCAGCTAATGCAAGAGAGCTAATGAATAAATTTAGTGCCCATTCCGCATATCTTTTCTTTATTTTTATTATCATTCATGCTTTTGTATCGATTTAAAATGAAAATTAGGAACGACTGCCATTCCTTTCAATTACGCCGTTATGTCAGCTCCACGAAAAAGTAATAATACTGCGCTGCAGCAGTATCTCCATTCTCGCCAACAATCATCTCAAAGTCGACAGCAGCGCCTTGGAATCCTGTTTGGTCCTGCTCAAGGATTGCTGTGTAAATCAGGCTCTGGTTATCAGAGAGCAATACCTCAGTGTATCTTGTTTGTTGCGCCAGATCATTCACATAAAGATGAGTCATTCTGCAGCTGCTTGCTGAATCAATTGTTATTCCGCCTACCTGGAAAGTGTCTGCAAATGTTGAGTTGAATGTAGAATTAATGCTGTCATGATCGTATGCATTTGCGCCAATAGACCTTTCAACATCGGTCCCGTTAAAGAGCTGGACTCTTGTTTGACCTTCCGACAGGTTGTTTGTATAGTTGAAGCAGAATACATTTGCCCATGTAACTGTTCCGCCTTCTGTTCCGTTGGACGCGTAAATCTCGCCTCGCGGGCTCAGAAGCTGCCAATCATATAATGTATTGTTGTTTGTATCATCCAAAGTTATTTGTCCTGTAATATTTCCATAATAGCCCTGCCATCTTTGGGTTAATCTTGTGGAATTTATAAAAAGCGCGGTAACGTTTCCTGCCTGTGCCTGTATCCTCGTTCCGCCGGTTGAGTTGTCGATTGCGGTAGTTCTTCTGTCATTCGCGCCCTTGGTCAATGTTCCAGGACCGGTTGGAGCTGCAAATGCCATGAAACTCGTTAATAGAACCATTACTCCCATAAATACGATTACACTTGCTCTTTTCATTTACGCTTACCTCCGCTGCCTGCTGTCGGCAGACATCGAAATTTTTTTAATATGAAGCAGGAATTTTGGGCATCAGTTCGAGGTGTTGATGCTATGTGCTAAATCCCTGCTGCGAGTTTTAGTTTGGATTTTTTCTCAGCCACAAATTCGCCTTGTCATAGATAAATGCCCATTGGGACATTGGACTTTGCCTGAAAACCTTCTCAGCCTCTTCTTTTGTGATTACCTTGCTTGCGATTGCCTTGCTTTTTCCAACCGCCTTTTCAATTTCGTCAGGCCTGTCTGCAACAACAACGAATTCTTTTGAGTTAAGATTGATTGCCATTGCCTGTATGCGGCTCATGTAAGGCTCTATTTTCCAGTAGCTTTTCTCGACATTTGACTGAAGCTCGGCATTTTCCAGAAACCATATTTTCAGCGTGATTTGATGGTGTTCAGTAACTTTGAGTAATTTCTTGTCTGCAAAATTCTGCATCGCCGGGATAAGATAGGCAAAATTCTCGCTTAGAGAAAACAAGGTTCTTGGCTTGCCCTTGTCGCGGTTTTTTATTTTCTCCTTCTTGACAAGATTGGCGGCTTCAAGCAGCCTCATTTGCTGGCTTATATTCGCCATTGTTGTATTCAGTTTTTGGGCCAGCTGTATCGGGCTTAATTTTTGCTGTGATAAGCTCTTTAGAATATTCCACTTCTGCTCCGAAAACATCAGCTCAAGTTCCATTTTAGTTATTTTCAATATACTTTTGCTATTTTTTCCAATTTAGTATACAATTTTATATACCAGATTGTATTAGAATGTAACTTATATTTAAATGTTTTGTTTTTTACTGTAGTACACTACTTTTTTAATTAAAAAATTAGTTAATCAGGAATAAAAGCAAAATAAAAAATAAAGTCAGGCCAGTTTGATTTATTTGAGAACCATTATGATTTCAGAGCCGTAATTTATCCAGTAGTTGCTGCATTTTGAGTTGATGCAGACAAGAAGAACACTCTCACTGTTTTCTCTTACTTTCAGCCGCTGGCTGCACGTCTTGCAGTGGTGCTGCTCCCTCCTTATTAGCTTGTTCATTTTATAAGAGAGCCAATTCTTATTTTTATTGCTCTCGACTTCATTTTTTTCAGCTGCTCACTCATTTTCCCGCCCTCCTTTGCTTTTATAAATTAAAATTGAAAATACAGAGAGCTCATGTCAGCTCCACAAAAAAGTAATAATACTGCGCTGCAGCAGTATCTCCATTCTCGCCAACAATCATCTCAAAGTCGACAGCAGCGCCTTGGAATCCTGTTTGGTCCTGCTCAAGGATTGCTGTGTAAATCAGGCTCTGGTTATCAGAGAGCAATACCTCAGTGTATCTTGTTTGTTGCGCCAGATCATTCACATAAAGATGAGTCATTCTGCAGCTGCTTGCTGAATCAATTGTTATTCCGCCTACCTGGAAAGTGTCTGCAAATGTTGAGTTGAATGTAGAATTAATGCTGTCATGATCGTATGCATTTGCGCCAATAGACCTTTCAACATCGGTCCCGTTAAAGAGCTGGACTCTTGTTTGACCTTCCGACAGGTTGTTTGTATAGTTGAAGCAGAATACATTTGCCCATGTAACTGTTCCGCCTTCTGTTCCGTTGGACGCGTAAATCTCGCCTCGCGGGCTCAGAAGCTGCCAATCATATAATGTATTGTTGTTTGTATCATCCAAAGTTATTTGTCCTGTAATATTTCCATAATAGCCCTGCCATCTTTGGGTTAATCTTGTGGAATTTATAAAAAGCGCGGTAACGTTTCCTGCCTGTGCCTGTATCCTCGTTCCGCCGGTTGAGTTGTCGATTGCGGTAGTTCTTCTGTCATTCGCGCCCTTGGTCAATGTTCCAGGACCGGTTGGAGCTGCAAATGCCGCATAACTTAGCATGACAAGAATAATTGCACCCAGAATAACGCTTGATTTTTTCATTTTCGCTTATTTGACCTCCTTCTTTTTCTGATTAGAGAGGGCAGGAATTTTGGAAATCCACAGTTCGAGGTGTTAGATGAGCCAAAATCCCTTGCCTCGCTGAAACATTATTCTGACGTTTTGACGTCAAATCCGAATGTTAGTATACGAAACAATATACCAATTTGTACTTGGATATAACTTATATTTAAATATTTGCTTTTTTACTGTACTACTGTAATTTTTCAAAGAAAGTAATTAATCAATTATTTAATTAGAATAAATTGAAAAAATAAATTTTAACTGCAATTATAGAAAAAATGGCGAACTAAAAGCCGAGAAAGCAAAAAATCAAACTTTTTTATGCTCTTCTTTCTTTTTTCTTCTCTTCCAGATTATTAGGATGAGGAGCACGATTATGACAAGGGCAAGGGAATATGTCAGATAATCGGGCCCTTTGATAATCAGCGGAAGATTTTTATCCTGCGTCTTGAATAATGTGTCTTCTCTTTCTCCATAATAAGCCCGGACTCTTACTTCCTGGTTGTCTTCCAAGTCCTCGTCTTCAATTTCCTCGACTTTTATCCTTAGGTTTTTGTTTGAACCGGAAGGAAGCTCTGTTATGCTCTCGAGCGCAAATGTTTTTCTTTCCCCTGCTATGACCAAGTCGACAAGCTCCATGTCGACATAGCAGTCAACGCTCCCGGTGTTTTCGACATTTGCATAGAATGTCCTGCTGCCGGGCCTGAACGAAAGCTCGGTTACTTCAATTTCGCACTCGTCAAGAATTCTTACCGATTCGACCCTCATTGTCTTTCTTATCTCCTTTTCGAGAGAGCCCTTTGATTCGCCGTAGATTATAAAGACCTCAACGGACAAGTCGCCTTCTGGGATGTTTTCTGCGTCATAAGTAAGGGTTTTCACTTCATTTCCGTCGATAAAATTAGCGCCGATGTCACCGACTGTCTGCCTGCTTCCGTCGGAGGCTGCAAGCGAATAAGAGCCAATGAAGTATATTGCCTGGTCAACAGTGTTCCTCAAGGTGACCTCCAATTTGTTTGTGGCCCTGTTGAATTTAATTGATTGAATTTCCAGATTTAATGAGTAAGTTGGCAGATAAAACATGTCAAGCGCTTCGACTTGCGAAATTGAGCCTTGGGGGCTTCTTGCTCCCTGCGCAAACTTTACGAAGACGCTTATCCCCATCTGCCTTCTGATGAATGTTGCAGTTCCAACAAGTTCGTTTCCAATCAAAACCCCCACATCAATATCACTCCCCTGGACATACTCCCTTGTTGCATCCGGCACGTTGTTGGTTCCAATAAAGATAACAGGCTCCGAGCCTGACATCACTTCCTGCTCGATAAACTCCCCATTTGTCAGGACTGCCTGCTTTGCATGCCTGATCTCCTGGTATTTTTTTGCAATCTCAATGTTGTTCAAAAACCTGTCCCCGTCCTTGTTGATAATCTCCGGATTGTATTTTTGGAGGGTGTTTCTGACTTCCCTGTCGACATTCCCATAAATAATAACCTTATCTGGGTTTCTTCCGCTTAGAAACGAGTCAATCTCGTTTATGTTGCTCCTATCTGCAAAAAGAACATACGTCTGCGTGATAACAGCATAAGGCGCGACAGAAATTGCGTTGTACCCGTAAGAGTCGTCTATCACGATGAAATTTTTGATGTCCTCCAGCCTTTCTGCAATTTCAAGGTTTGCGTTTTCGTATACGAATTCCTCTGAGCTGTATCCCCTGCTCTCGAGGAAATTCTTGTAGCCTACAACCTGCGGCACTTTCCTGGAGCTTATCGCCCATATATGGCTATCCTTGCTTATGCTGTTTAAAATCAAGGTTGCGTGGCGGTC
Organism: uncultured Methanosarcinales archaeon; assembly: GCA_964528545.1. GTDB lineage: Archaea > Nanobdellota > Nanobdellia > Woesearchaeales > GW2011-AR4. Next base: position 7,162 of record CAZGTJ010000001.1, on the reverse strand, counting down.
GCTTACGAGAAAATTTGCCGGCTTTCCAATAAGATTGCCGTATAAGATTACAGAATACACGTCTTTCCAGTCCTCGGAATTTGAAATTATCCTGTCTGGATCCTCCGCAAAAACCGCAGTGGACAATAACGCAGCAGCTATGACTGCAAGAAATATCATCCACTTCTTCGACATTCAACCACCAATTTGTTATGAAAAACGATTTTGAGTATATCTTAAATTAATTCTGTTGCAAGTTAATTATAAATCTTTCGATTAACTATCAAGCTAAACTTAACGATGAATTTGTTAAGAACATGCAGCGTAAGAGATTTCTGACCCATAAGTGATGTCTGAAGAAACGTGTTTATACCATTTGTGATTTGAAAAAATGTGGGTAGTGATTTAACATTGAGGCTGGCTAAGTTTGGCTCTGGGAAAAAGGTACAAAATAAAGATGATTTTATTATAGCAGGCAATGTTCAAAGAGCAGGCCGTTATACTGGAAATCCCATACTGACGCGCAGATGATAAAAACATATATTAGTTGCCAAAATCAAAAAGTCACTGGCAAATAAAACTAATTTGTGCAATATATCATCCGGCCATACGGAAAATATATCTTCTAAAAAAATTTTCGTAATGCAAAGCGGCGCCTTTTGTCTTAAACTAATATACGGAATAGTAATATTTATATAATGGTCTAACTTTATAGTTTACTAAGGGGGTGCATAAATTGGTAATTTTGGTTGACCAGTATAATTTACCTGAAGATATTTTTGAAATTGTTTTTGCGACTTCGCAGCAAAAGATTGTTGGAAAGGTCCTGATAAACACGTTTAAGGAAAACAACAGTGAGCTGACAAAAACGGAAATGTCGCTTTTTGCGACAAAGCTTCACGAGGGGAACTTGATAACCTTTATTGATGAGGAGCCTTACAAGGGCAAGAAGGTCAAGCTCTCCTACAACAAGAGGCAGTTTTACGACCGCATCCTGACTCCAATGCGGAGCATGGGCATGATTGACTACGATTTGTACAAGAGAACTTACAGGCTATCGGAAAATTTCAACAAGCTGATGGCGAGGATAGGCCTTATGTGGATAAGGGAAGTCCAAAAGCAAAATGTAGGATTTAGCATCAAGACGCAGGAAGTTTAAGGTTTTTATTTCCTGATTTTGTTTTTTGTTTCAACTGCATATTTCCTTTTTTTCTCCTTTACAATTTTTCTAATCAGAATCAATATTGTCATTATTATCGCCGTGAAAATCAGGAAAGGGAGATAGGAAAATTTTTTTGCAGCCGCATCCTTTTGGGCTGCATTCACGTTAAGCACCGTTCCTTTCTCGAATGTCAGCTTTTTGTTATAAACCACTCTTCCGCTCAAAGTGTATCTTCCGGGATTTTCGGGCGTAAAGAAGATGTCGAAGTCCGCCGCTTCTCCAGCAGGAACAATGATTTCATCCGTCTCAACAATCCTGACAATTTTGTCCTCGAGCCTTATTGCCCCCTTGAATTTCGCAGACACGGATCTTGATCCGATGTTTTGGAACTTTGCAATTATCTGCACGGTCTCGTTTGTGTACGCCCACGGCTTGTTCATCAGCTCCACCAAGTCCCCTTTGTCCGCAATCCCTCCTTTTTCAACGACGCTGAAAGTTGTCGTGCTTTCCGCGTTGCATTCCGGAATTTTCATGTTTGCCCAGTATAGGCCCTCCTTTAGGCTGTTTGGGATGCTTCTCCGGGTTCTTGCCTCAGTCGTTGGCAGTGTCTCATCGCCTGTCAATTCTCTTGTCAAAAGAAGCTGAGCTTGCTCCTGATCCCAGACGTCAATGGATATTCTTGGTGCAAGCCTTACGTTGCCGTCGTTAAAAACAAGGGCGCTTATCTCAAGCGGCTGGCCGATTTCGGCATCGCTAAAGACAAATCCCCCGGCCCTGCATTTTATAATTTCGTTTCCTGTGACTTCCGTGTTGAGAGACAAGGTAACCGCAGTCTTTATCATTGCTCCCGCCCTGCCTGAAATGTCCCCGACGCTTTCTGTGATAAACTCGATGCTTCCGGTGTAGTTTCCGGTCCTTACATCGCTTGGCGGCTGGACAATTATCTTGAGCTTGTATGGCCGGTTTCTTGACAAGTTGAATCTTGTTGCGTTTGGCTCAAGCTTAATCCAGTCTTGCGTATTCCCCTGCATCTTTAATGACGCAAATAACGTGTCCTCGGTATCGGTGCTTACTGTTACAATCCTTTCAGAGTACCCTTCCCTTAACACATTGCTAAAATAAACTTTTCCAGGGCTGATTCCTATATTCAGTGCGGACACACTGCCCGAAAACACGGCCAGCGCAATTACAATTATCATAAGGCTTAAGATTTTCTTTTTGAACAAAAATTTATCACTGCGCATTTTTTATCCCTTCGTTTGCCTCTTTTTTCTCTTCAGGCTTTAAATCCTTCTGCCCGCCTTGCTGGCTTTTACTTTCCTGGCCAGCATCTTTTTGCCCGGCTTTCAAATCTTTTTCAGGCTCTTCTGTTTTCTCTTCCTTTTTTTCTTCTTTACCTTCCTTAACTTCCGTCGGCTTGCCATCCCCAAGCTTCGGAAGCGGCAAATCTTCAACCTCTTCCTTTTTTTCTTCTTTCTCCGCGTCCTTGCCATCTTTTGCAGGATTGCCGCTTTCAGCCTCGTTATTTTCAGTTTTTTGGCTTTCCGCGCCCATTTCCTCGTTTTTATCCACGCTTTCTTTTATGATGCTCAATTTCTCCTTTTTGTCCATAATTTTGCCCATTAAAAACATCCTTCTTTTTCTAAAGTCAATCACCACGAAGGCGACTATCAGTGCAAGCGCAAAAATCTCAATCGAAAATTTAGTTATTACTTTCCCGTTATTTACGCATGCGTGCTCTTTTATATCCTGAAAGAAATAGCAGTCCAGCGGTCTGCACGCATGGCTGATTATGCTTTCATTTTCAAGGCAATTCAGGGTCACGCACTTGTGATTTTTTGCCGCCTCGTATTCCTTACATTCAAGCTTTTTGCACGTATGGTTTGATATGTACTCATTTTGGGGGCAGTCAAGCATTCTGCAGGTGCCGTTAAATGCATACTCGTCAAACAGGCAGTCAAGCTTTTTGCAGGCCCTGTCTTTTATGAATTCATCAGGCTTGCATTCGAGCTGGCGGCATGTGTGGTTGAAATAAAACTGGCCTAAATTGCAATCGAGGTTTTGGCATCCATGGTTTTCGCACTTTTGGAATTCCGCGCACTGGCTGTTGTCGCAGCATTCGTAACTCCTGCAGGAATGGTCAAATATGTACTGGCACTCTCCGCAGCTTATTTCATAGCATTTTGTGCCGCTGCAGTATTGGCTTCCGCCGCAGTGGCCGCTGTTTAGGCATTCAAGAACAGGCATTGTCTCGTTCTTGTTAAAGCACTGCCTCGATTCATATTGCTCGTCTCTTGCATTTATGTAGCTGTCCGTTACGGCAGTTGTTATGCACGCGTAATAATACAATCTATCTTCCACATTTGCCGCGGGAATATTCCCGCTAAGATTTGTGTATATTTTTGACTTGTAATGCACAATAAGGGGGTTTCCCCTCCTGTCGCTGTAAGGATTGTAAGTTGTCCGCATCGAAGCTATCCTCGTATTGTTTAGGGTGTCATAAATCTCGATTCCAAGAACCTCGAATTCAGCATTCCCGTCGTTGTGGATGGATATGTTCCAGACCGCGGTCTCGCCCCTGACGCATATATTATTTTGGCAGGAATGGTTTATGTTATAATAGTAGGCGCTTGAAAATGTGGCAGCCATGCTTATTATCGCCAATGCAATAATTGCCATAATTGACGCTTCTTTCGCGCTTATTCTTTTTTTCATTTTACTGTGCCTGGACTGCCCCAAAAACAATCGTGCCGTTGCACAGTCCGACTGTCAAGGGGGGGATTTGCATTTTCCAAAAAGTGTAATTTGTATCATTTCCAAACATGGTATCGTCAGTTCTTTGCTGCAGCGTGATGTTTCTAATCAGCTGCGTTTCATTATTCATCCCGTTCATATCCGCAAATTGAGTTCCGTTGTTGATTGAGAACCTTTCATTGCTGTTTGAAATGTTTCCCTTTTCGCATATCATTGATAAATTAAGATATGCAAGGCTCTCGTTAGGCGCATAACCCCTTACTGAAATGTTAATCGGGACATTCCCGTAATTCCTGAAAGTCAAGTTTACATCGCTTGGCGATGTGTTTGTTGCCTGAAGCTTTCCAAAATCAAGCAATGCCAGGCTGGTGTCGATAGCCATGAGCTGGTTTATCAATGTAGTGGTGTTTGAAGAATTTGTTGCATTGCTGTAGTCAGCAACTGTTGCATTGCACTCCCAGGTTCCGTTGTTTGCATAATAGGCAACATTAAATCCGCACGAAAAGTTTGACTCGAGGCTGCTTGAGCTTGTATTCGAGCATGAGGAGTTTGTGTAATGGTCGTTGTTGTCGTCAATAGCGCCGCTTCCTGCTGACTTTTGGTAAAACGTCGCATTCACGCTTTTTATGTCTGAGAGCCCATTGGCCTCAAAAACTGTTATGTTGCACAGCAAAGTTAGATTATTTCCGGCAAGAAGATCGACTGGGTTATCTAATGACATCCGATTTATCTGCGGAAACAGATTGATTATTGTGATATTTGAAATGTGCTTGATGTTTGCCTTTTCGAAGTTCCTCCCGTCAGATGCGCAGTAGGCCCTCACTGTTATGTTTGCAGTTCCATCGTTGTACCCCATGACTGTCCAGTTAACTACCTTGAATCCTCCAAGAGGGATGTCCCCAAGAACGTGCGTGAAATTTTCACCATAGGTGACATTCAAAACGCTCGCGTCAGAAAAGCTGATAGTTGCATTGCATTCGAACCCATTGTTTCCAAGCATGCTGACATTGGCCGTTACATTAAAAATGATTGTCTTGTTTTTGGGTGTGTTGTTTGCGGGGTTCAAGATTGTTACATTTGCTTCGCTAAATCTTGTCATGTTTAATTGTATGTCAAGATTTGTTGTCGTGGCAAGCAAACTTGTGGTCGCATTTCCAAAATGAGTCGAGTTCCATGCAGCCGCAACTATTGTATCGCCGGTATCTCCGCTGATTGTTGCAGAATACGATCCTCTCAGCTCCGGAACCGGAGGGGCGTCAACTTCCACAAGCACAAAGTCGCCTGAGAATGTATTGTTTATCAAAACAGGAATTCCGTTTTGAACCCCGTTGGTCCCGTTTGCGAAAACCCTTCCCTCGACGTTATGCGGCGTTGGGGGCGCCAAAACAAGCCTTGAAAATCCAACTATCAAAATCCCGAACAAAAACAGCATCGAGTACATTTTAAATCTATCCTGCCTCTTTTTTGAAACTATTTCCATATTTTGTGCTTTTTAACCCTTTTGATGATTACTGCTGCAGTTATTAATGCGAACAATAAAATAAGCGGAAGCGATGCCTGAACTATTGCGGTGCGAATCCGGCTTTTAGTGATGGGCAAGAACGCATTGTTCAGCAGATTGACCATGAAATCGAGATTGCTGGCGTCCCTGAGTTTTGTCATGTACTCCCCATTCAAATCTGAAATTTTGATTTTGAGCTCGTCATTGGCGTTGCCGTCAATCATCAGATAGTAAGCGCCGCTCGAAGAGCCAATTCCGGTTTGCCCTTCAAAGACCTTTGACGAATTAAGATTTTCGATGTAATACCTTGTATTTGAGCCTGCCTGCACCAGCCCGAACCATTTGTAGATGGTTCCGGTGACCCTGTAAGGCGCGATTATTTTGGATATTCGGGGGCTAAGTATTGCATCAACCTTAACCCCGTCCCTGACAGCAATCGCAAAATAGGAAAATCCCGGAGTTTTTGCGCTGTAATGTATTTTTGAGCCGTCATTGCTCACATTGAAAGTTTCCAGATCAGCCCATCCGCCTTCGGTGTGCCTGCTAAGCACAATGTCGCTGTAATTTATCAGGTTCTCATCAAGCCATGACTTGTCAACGGAGAAATTAATCTCTGCAGGAATGCTTTCTCCATTGTCACTTTCTATTTCGATATATTTGTAGACTCTTTTGTCAAGCTTTTTTGCATCAAAGGGCCTTTGAGCAAACTCATTGACATATATGGCAGCATCCTCTTCGGGAGTGACAAAAATTACACTGCTATCTTCGCTAACTAACGCAATTGCTTTGATTTCGCTCGAAGCCAGCAAAGAATTACCGGACTTTTTCTGCACATCTATTGCAAACCTTTGAGCGTCTGAAAGGTTTCCATCAGAGGCAATTGCTGCAACATTGTGAGAGCCCGCCTGTTTTTTCTTTGGAGTCCAGCTTATGAGCCCCGATGCAGTGTCGATGGACATCCCTTCAGGAAATTCAGTCAGTGTATAGGTTAAAACATCGTTATCCGGATCGGTTGCGATGATTTGATATGAATAAGGCCTTCCAGCAGTTGCAGATGTTATGGGATTTGAGGCAATTATAGGCTTGTCATTGACATTTTGCACAATTATGGCAAAGGACTGGAGCACGTACCCGCTGTCGTCAGAGACTTTGGCTGTAACATTTCGTATTCCGACATCGCTGTTCTGCGGAGTCCATGTGATTAGCCCGGTTGATGAGTCTATTTGCATTCCCGGGGGGCCGTTTTCAAGAGAATATGCCAAGGCGTCGTTGTCCATATCGCTTGCATTGACATCGTAAGAATAAAATTGCCCTTGAACCGCAGTTGTTTTTGGAAGCGTAATTATCACAGGCAAATCATTTACGTTTGCAACGCTGATTTCAAAAGCCTGCACGTCAAACGAGTTCCCGTCGCTTGCCTCGACCTCGACATCAAATGTCCCAATCTGGCTTGGCGAAGGCTTCCACTTAACCAGGCCGCTTGTCGCATTTACCGACATCCCATCCGGGCCCTGCGCCAATATGTACTCGATTAAATCACTTTCCTCGTCAAAAACATCTATGATGTAAATATACTCGATGTCCTGAGTTGCATTTGCCGCCGGGATGGAGAAAATTTTTGGTGCATCGTTTATTCTGTCAACATAGAGCTGGTAAGTTTGGTTTGTGAAAAATATGCCATCGGAAACCTGCACTGTTATCTGGTGCGTTCCGGCATCGCTGTCGGCAGGAGCCCAGCTAATCCAGCCAGTCGAGTCGATATTCAT